>VXNG01000120.1 GCA_009840695.1 Acidimicrobiaceae bacterium | reverse complement strand
AGGGCGCCCCGGTCGTTTGGGTCGCTCCGGAGTTCGTGATCACGGTGGGCTTCACCGTGAACATCCCGGCCATCTCCGACAACAAGGAGAACGCCGAAGCCTTCGTCAACTACATCATCAGCGAGGAGGGTCAGGCCGCGGTGGCCAACATCGTCGGACAGGTGCCGGCCTGGCCTGAAGGTCCCTATCCCGAGGCGGCGCTGGTCGCGGCGGGCAAGCCGACGATCCTGGCTCTGGGCACGCCCAAGGCGCAGGCAGAGTACAACAACAACGCCGAGTGGTACGTCGAGCGAGCCAAGGAATGGTTCGACCTGAGGTGACACAACCGGTGGCGGATCAGCTCGCTCTGCGAGCCGACGGTCTCCACAAGAAGTTCGGCGCGGTCACCGCGCTGGCGGGTGTCAGTTTCTCGATCCGCACAGGGGAGTTCGTAACCCTCCTCGGACCGAGCGGCTGCGGCAAGTCGACGATCCTGCGGATCCTCGCAGGGATCGAGACGCCCACCCGCGGCGCGGTGGCCATCGGCGGCAAGGTGGTCAACGACACCGAGCGAAGGATCCTGGTCCAGCCCGAGCGGCGCGACCTCAGCATGGTCTTCCAGTCCTACGCGGTGTGGCCCCACATGAGCGTGGCCGCCAACGTGGCCTTCCCCCTGCGCTACCGCAAGGTCCCCCGCGACCAGCGCCGCTCCAGGGTCACCGAGGCCCTGCGGGCCGTTCGCATGGAGGAGTACGTCGACCGCTACCCGCACCAGCTCTCGGGCGGGCAGCAGCAGCGGGTGGCGGTGGCCCGATCCATCGTGGGCCATCCCGCACTGCTGCTACTCGACGAGCCGCTGTCCAACCTCGACGCCCGGCTGCGCGAGGACATGCGGGTCGAGCTGA
This sequence comes from Acidimicrobiaceae bacterium, assembly GCA_009840695.1. The sequence goes on along the minus strand of VXNG01000120.1, from coordinate 37,018 downwards.
AGCGGCTTCACCTGGAGCTGGGCCTGACCATGCTGTACGTGACACACGACCAGTCCGAGGCGCTGGCCATGTCGGATCGGATCCTGGTGATGGACCACGGGCTGGTGCTCCAGGAGGGCACGCCCGAGGAGGTCTACCGCTCACCGGAGTCGCTCACGGTGGCGCGTTTTCTAGGAGTTAAGAACATCGTCTCGGGGCGGGTGTCCGGCGACAGCGTGGTCGAAGCACTGGGGGGCTCGTTGCCCGCCACCCTGGCCGAGCCGATGGCGCCCGGCAGCGAGGTGGCGGTGGCGATCCGTCCCGACGGGTTCGCCCTGACCGATGAGGGATCGTCCCGCCCCAGCGTCTCCGGCGAGATCCAGCTGGCCCAGTTCCTGGGCGGCGCCTACGAGCACGAGATCGACGTCGGTGGGACCATGGTCATCGCCCAGTCTCCGCAGCGGCTCGGAGCGCGGGGCGACACCGTGGCGCTGTCGGTGGACCGGGACGCAGTGATCGCCTTCCCGGCCGACGAATCCACCTCGTGACCGGCACTGGCGCCGAAGCCGTACCGGCTCTGGACGATCAGGAGTCCTCGGAGGCCGGCGCGGCTCCGACCGGCAGCACGCTGTGGCACAGCGTCCGCCACAAGGTGCTCTCGTTCCCCTTCGCCCTGCGCATCGTGCTCAGCCTCGCGGTCTTCACCCTGGTGGTGCTGCCCTTCTACCGGCTGATCCTGGGGTCGTTCCAGGAAGGCGGTCCACCCGAACGGGGGCCTCTCACCCTGGAGAACTACCGGGCCACCTTCGACAAGTCGAGCGACATCATAGGCAACACCCTCCAGTTCGCGGTGGGTCAGACGGTGGTGCCGCTGGTGATCGGCGTTCTGCTGGCCTGGGTGGTGACCCGCACCGACGTCCCGTGGCGGGGCCTGTGGGAGTTCTCGACTCTGGGGCTGTACTTCATCCCTCTGCTGGCCGCGGCCACGGCTTGGAGCATCCTGCTCGGCGGGCGCAACGGCATGCTCAATGAGATCATCCGAGCGGTGACCCCTTGGGACGGCTTCGACGTGTACTCCATGTCGGGGATGATCCTCGTCCAGTCGCTCTACCTAGTCCCGCTGGTGTTCCTGGTGGTGGCCGCCAGCATGCGCAACGTGTCACCCGACTACGAGCACGCGGCCCGGATCAACGGAGCATCGCCGCTGTCGGTGTTCTTCAAGGTGACCCTGGGCGTTTCCCGACCGGCCCTGCTGTCGGCGGCGGTGCTGTGCTTCATCATCGGGCTCGGCTCGATGGAGATCCCCCTGCTGTTCGGTTTCCCGGCCAAGGAGCACGTCTTCACCACCGACATCTTCCATGCCCTGCGGGTGCGGATGCCCCGCGAGCATGGCCGGGCCTCGGCCACCGGGGTGGTGCTGCTGGCCGCGTCGTTCATCGTGCTGATCGCGTACCTCCGGTCGATCCGCCACAGCGAGCGCTACGTGACCGTCAGCGGCAAGGGCAGCCAGGAGAGCCCCACCCGGCTGGGACGCTGGCGCTGGGTGGTGTTCGCGGCGTGCTGCGGGTTCTTCTTCCTCACGATGATCCTGCCGTTCATCGCGGTGGTGGTGGGCTCGCTGCTGCCCTACATCGGCCGCCCCGACACCGAGCTGCTGGCCCAGTCGTCGCTGGAGAATTACCGCCAGCTCAGCGACAACCCGATCCTGTGGCGGTCACTCAAGAACAGCCTGACCCTGTCGCTGGGCGCTGGCCTGTTCGTGATGGTCTTCGGCGCGCTGGTCGCCTACTGCGTGGTCCGGTTCAAGGGCCGCTGGAGCCGCACGATCGACTACGGCGCCAGCCTGCCGCTGATGGTTCCGGCCGTGGTGATGGCCACCTCGCTGCTTTATACCTACATCACCTTCAAGCTGCCGGGAGGCTTCTCGATCTACGGCACGCTGTGGATCATGGCCATGGCCTACGTGGTGTACTTCCTGCCGGTGGCGGTGCGCCAGATGACCGGACCGGTGGTCCAGCTCTCGGCCGACCTCGAGCACGCCAGCCGCATCTCGGGCGCGGGCAACCTGGCCACCATGGGCCGCATAGTGCTGCCCATCCTGCGACCCGCCCTGCTAGGAGGCCTGATTCTGGCCTTCATCACCTACATGCGGGAGTTCACCCTGTCGGTACTGCTGTTCCGCTCAGGCACCGAGGTGATCACCACGGTGATGTACAGCTTCTACAACAACGGCCGGCTGCCCTTCGTGGCCGCCATCTCGGTTGGCCTCTGGGTCGCCGGCATGCTGCTGATGGTGATCCTGCGCTTCGTCCTCAAGGCCCGCATCACCTTCTGAGCCCGTGCACTCCGCGAGACGGCGGAGAACAGCAGCCACGACAGGCACCACACCGCCACCGCGATCAGCAGGACGGTCTCGCCACGAGGCCCCAGACCCGGGTCGTGAAACGGCTTCACGAAGTACTGGGACAGGAAGCCTCCCCGGTACGGCGTGGAACCCGCGAGGCGCCAGAAGTGCTTCTCCCAGACCGTCAGAGGGCACGGCAGCCGGAAGATGTTCACGAAGGCGGTCGGCACCAGCATGACCAGGTACCAGGGCATCACCTTGGGCCAACGGACGGCCAGCGGCGCGCCCACGATGATGAACACGGCCAGCAGCCCGTGTGCGAGAGCTATCGCGAAGGCCAGCAGCCACGCGCCCACGGATTCACACTACTGCTGTGCCCGCCCGGGCGCGGGCTAAGCGAGGCTGTCTACCAGCGCCTTCCAGGAGCCGGGAGCGCCGATGGACAGGGCGTGCTCGGTGATGGCCGACCTGGCCTCGCTGCTGTAGACGGCCGAGGCCAAGTCGTCGAACTTCTCGCGGCACTCGGCGTCGGTGAACGGGTTGCCGGGGTCGCCCTTGGGGTCGTCGACCCACCGGTAGTGGGTGTCCCCGCTCCGAGTCTTGACCCGAGCCCACGCCCGCCACTTCTGTGGGAAGTCGCGATCGATCTCGGGATCGACCTCGTATCCGACCCGGTCCATGAGCGCCAGAACGGCCGGATCGTCGAGCCTCGACTCGTCGTACTCGGCCAGTCCGGCCCGGCCCCACAGCAGAGCCGCCGCCGCCCCGAAGGCCAGACTGAACTGGGCGTCCACCACCGAGGCGGGACGACGCTTCGTCGCGGCCGGTTCGGCCACGATGTCCACCGCCACCGACGGGATACCGATCACCACCGAATCGACGTCGTCGGCAGCCACGCCGTGGGCAGCGCGGATGGCCAGCAGAGCGTCGATGGCACCCTGGTTGTAACGGCAGCAGGTGTGGCGCTTGATGCTGGTGTCCACCACCTCCAGCGGCCGCTCGCCCCAGCCCTCGAGCAGACGGTCCGGCACCGCGGCCTCGCTGTAGGCGGCCAGGAAGCCGCGCTCGCCGCCGATGCCGTCGGCGGTCCCGACGTAGCCGTCGGCCGCCAGCAGGCCAGCCTCCACACCGTTGCGAGCGGCCAGCGCGGGATGCAGGCGCTTGGTCCAGGCACCGTCGGAGAGGAACTCCATGCTGCCTGAGGCCATCGTGGCCGCGATCCCGATGGCGGAGTTGAGGCCGCCGGCATCGAGGCCCAGGGCGGCTGCGGCGGCGGCTGCCGCACCGAGCGAGCCGATGGTGCCGGTGGGATGGAAGTGGCGGGCGTAGTGGGATGCGGGATCGGCGGCCCGGCCAGCCCGGCACATCACCTCGAAGCCGATCACCACCGCCCGTACCAGATCCCGCTCGTCGCCTCCGGCCAGAGCGGTGGCCGCCATGGCGGCGGGGAACATCACTACTCCGGGATGGCTGGAGGAGGAGTTGTGCACGTCGTCGTACTCGATCGAATGGCCCGCCACCGCGTTGGCCATCGAAGCGGGGACCGCGGCCGCGGCGGTGCTAGCGCCAATCACCGGCAGCGAGGCTCTCTCGTCGTGGGCGAAGCGGGCAATTGTGCGCCGGAACGCCGCCGCAGAATCCGTCATCGACCCGGCCGCAGCCACGCCGATGTGATCCAGCAGCAGGCGGCGCACCGCCTCGATCTCGGCGTCGCCGAGCGATTCGAAGTCGATGGCGGCAGCCGCTTCGGCCAGCTGTCTAGTTCGGCTCATGTCCGTGCTCCCCTCGGAGGTTCGCACCTGTAGTCAGGCGCCGCTCCGGGCCCGTCTCAGCAGGCCCTTGGCGATGATCGTCCGCTGTATCTCGTTGGTGCCCTCGCCGATGGCCATCAGAGGAGCGTCCCGGTAGAGGCGCTCGATCTCCATCTCGGTGGAGTACCCGTAGCTGCCGTGGACCCGCATGGACTCCATCGACGCCTTGATGGCCGCCTCGGAGGCGAAGTACTTGGCCATTCCCGCCTCCACGTCGGCGCGCAGACCTTGGTCGATGCGGTTGGCGGCCCAGCGGGTCAATAGACGAGCAGCCTCGATCTCGGTGGCCATGTCGGCCAGCTTGAGCTGGATGGCCTGGAACTCGCCGATGGGCTGACCGAAGGCCTCCCGCTGCATGGAGTACTCCAGGGCAGCGTCGAAGGCGGCCTGGGCCACACCCACGCTCCGGGCCGCGATGTTGATGCGACCGACCTCCAGGCCCGACATCACCTGTTTGAACCCGAGGCCCTCGGAGCCGCCGAGCAGATTGCCGACCGGCACCCTCACATCGTCGAGCACCACCTCGCACGACTCGGGACCCTTGTACCCCAGTTTGCCCAGATCTCGAAGCACCTCGAAGCCGGGCGTGCCCGCCTCCACCATCAGCACGCTCATGCCCCGATGGCGGGGCTCGGCGTCCGGGTCGGTCTTGACCAGAACCGGAAGCGGGTTGGCGAAGCGGGCGTTGGTGATCCAGGTCTTGGTTCCCCTGATCACGTAATCCTCGCCGTCTCGCCACGCCCGAGTGGAGATGCCCTGCAGGTCGCTGCCCGCACCCGGCTCGGTCAAGGCGATGGCCGTGCGACGCTCGCCCGTCGCTAACTCCGGCAGCCAGCGCTCCTTCTGTGCGGCCGTCCCGTGGTTGGTGATCATGCGGCAGCTGAGGGAGTGGCTGCCGATGATGCCGGCAATGCCCATCCAGCCCATGGATATCTCCTCGAATACGAGGCTCATGGACACGGTGTCGAGGTCGAGACCGCCGTACTCGGCGCCGACGGTTATGCCGAAGAGGCCCATCTCGGCCATCTTGGCCACAATGTCGTGGGGGTACTGGCCCGACTGCTCCATCTCCCGGGCCACCGGCTTGATCTCGGTGTTGACGAACTGCCGCAGCACGTCGCGGAACATCTCCTGTTCCTCGTTCAACTCGAAGTCCATCGTCATTCCTCCCCTGCGTCGCGGCGTGGCCGGACCTGCCCGCGGCCCGGCGCCAGCATCAAGTCGCCGCTATCGCGTCGATCTCTATGAGCATGCCCTCAATGGCGAAGTTGCGTACCTCGATCATGGTGGACACCGGCAGACGGTCGTCGTCGAAGAACTCGCTGCGCACCTCGCGCACCGGCCACTTGTGGTTCTCGATGTCGAGCAGGTACACGGTCATGTCGCAGATGTCGTCCAGCGTGGCGCCGGCTGCCTCGAGCTCCTTGGCGATGATCTGGAAGCACACCCGGGTCTGCTCGCGGATGTCGTCGGACACGATCTTGAGGTCGGGGCCGACCGCGGCCATCCCCGCCACGAAGATCAGGCTCTGCGGGTTGGTGACCTTCACCACATGGCTGTAGCTGCGGTTGCTGGAGTCCCACAGACCTTCGGGGTTGATGACTTCCTTGGGCATGGGCAGAACCTCCTTGAGTGGTTGGTCCGGCGTCAGGTGTCGGTGGAATACGGGCCCTTCTCGCGCCAGATCTGGCCCGTGGAGCAGTGCAGCCCGCCGCCCTCCTTCATGAACTCCGAGTAGGGCACCTCGATGACCTCGACGCCTGCTGCTCTGACACTGGCGATGCTCTGGGTGGCCTCGGCGTGCATGACCACCAGTCCGGGTTCGAGGGGAAGGATGTTCGCCGGCGCGTACTGTGCCTGTTCGGAGTGCTCGACCTCCACGATGGTGTAACCGCGCTTGCGCAGCCACTCCAGGGTGGCGAAGTCGAGGCCCGGCGAGTAGGTGACCACCTTGCGGACGTCGAGCGGCGCGATGTACAGGTCGGGGTGGTGACCCACGCCGCTGGGCGCGTCGTAGTACTTGTTCCCCGGGAACTCGATGTGCAGGAAGGTCATGTCCTCGACATCCAAGCCGGCCGAGCGGGCGATGACCGGCTTCATCTGCGCGAGGCCCTCGTCGTTGAAGGCCATGCCGTTGCCCGACACGAACACGTCCTCGGCCAGGAAGTGGCACGGCCCTATCTCGAAGATGCCCGTGCCGGTGACCGCGCACAGCACCGGCACGCCCAGGCGGGTCCAGGCCCACAGCGCCAGGTACTCGGCCCGCCCGTAGGCCAGGGGCTGGACGCCTCGCTTGGGCAGCACGGAACCGCCCCGCAGTACGAACAGCTCGGCCGCCGCCCAAGTGCTCTTGGCCGGGCCGAACGCGCTCACCGGCGGCTGGGGGAACGCCACCCGGTGCACGATCACGCCGTGGGCCTCCAGTGCAGCCTCGTAGGCCAGGCTCTGATCGATCATCTTTGGGATGTCGATGCTGGAGTAGGCGTCGGCCATCTGCGGGAAGTAGGCCGGGTCGAGGTCGTGAAAGGCGAACTTCTCGGAATCGGTGATCTCGGTGAGCACCACCTCGCGCAGCTTGCCGATGCCGTTCTTGCCGCATTCCCGGCCCCACACCTTCGGGTAGATCTCGAGATGGTCGATGTGGTGCCACACGTCGGTGGTGGGCCGCTGGCCCTTGATGTACCCCGGCATCTGCTCCAGCGAGAACTCCCCGGCGCGGAGCCGCTCCTGCGTGTCGGCGATCCGCTCGGAGTACACGGGCGGGAGCGGCGGGATGGTAGGAACGTCCGATCCGACAACGTCGATGGTCATGGCGTCTCCTCTTCTTTCGTCAGTTCTAGAAAATGCCGCCGGTAACGGCGAGCGACTCGCCGGTGATGCACGACGACAGATCCGACGCCAGGAAGACCACGGCGTCGGCCACGTCATCGGGCTGCACGAGGCGTCCCAGCGCGGTGCGGGCCAGGATCTGTTGCTCCACGTCTTGGAGCGTCATGCCGGTGCGGCGAGCGTCCCGAGCCATGGTCTCGGTGTTCATCTGCGACTCGACCGCGCCCGGGCACACCGCGTTGACCCGGATGCCGAAGGACCCGACCTCGCGGGCCAGCGACTGGGTGAGGCCGATCACCCCGAACTTCGACGCGCAGTAGCTGGCGAAGTCGGGCTCGCCTCGGAGGCCCCCGATCGAGGAGATGTTGATGATGCTGCCTCCTGAGCGCGCCGCCATCAGGCCGGTGAAGGCCCGGCAGCAGAAGTAGACGCCGGTGAGGTTGACATCGAGCGTCTCCTGCCAGTCGTCGGGGTCGAGTTCGGCGACCGAGCCGAAGCGGGCCACCGCGGCCGTGTTGGCCAGCACGTTCACCGGAGCCACCGCGACCGCTTCCTCGGCCGCGGTCTCCACCGCGCCCCGGTCGGTCACGTCCACCAGTCGGACAGCGATTCCGGCGGCCTCGACAGGCCGCAGGGAGGCCTCGGAGGAGTCCCACACCTCTACGGACGCACCGTGGTCGCGCAGCCTCCGTGCCACGACGCTGCCGATGTCCCCCGCGCCGGTGACTACGGCCCGGCGACCCTCGAGGAGGCTCATCCTGCGACCGCGACCTGGGTTCCGACGACCTGGGGAACCACCTCGCCCATGAACAGCTCGTGGGAGCGCCGCACGTGGTCCCAGCTGAGCTCACCGAAGGAGAACTCGCCGAGGAATACGTTGACACCGAGACGCTCCTGGAGATGCCTGATCTTGGCCGCGACCGTGTCGGGACTGCCGTGGACGAACCTGAGGCCCTCGGCCGAGCCGTCCATGTCGGCCCGGATGGCGGACATCCGGCCGAGAGAGGCCGTGGTGGCCTTCTTGATCGCCGAGTCCCCCACCCGGCGTGAGCGGCGCCGCTCGTCCTCGAACAGGGCCAGCTGGCGCAGGAAGTGGTCGTACATGAGTTCGGTGGCCTCGGCGTCGGTCTCGGCCACGATCGTGGAGGCCAGGTAGATGAGAGGCCGGCGGTCGTGGGGGATGCCGGCCTCGTCGCAGCCCCGCTGGTACTCGCGGAAGACCACCTCGTAGAGGTCCATCCCCACCACGGCGAAGCCTCCGATGCCGTAGCCCTGCGTCCCGTACTCGTAGCCTTTGGCCGGCGTGTTGGTGGGTATCCAGATGGGCGGATGGGGCCGCTGCAACGGCCGCCAGGGCAGGTCTACGTCGATGTACTGCCAGAACTCGCCCACGAACGAGAACGGACCCTCCGCATTGAGTCCCTTGAGGATGATCTCGAGGCCCTCGTTGAACCGGGCCACGTCGCTGTGGGTGTTGATGCCGTAGGACGTGTGCTCATGGGGGGTGATGCCCCGGCCCAGGCCGATCTCGAGACGCCCGCCCGACATGTGGTCCAGGATGATCATCTCCTCCAGCACCCGCAGCGGCTGGCTTATGGGCAGCAGCACCACCATCGGCCCGAAGCGCATCCGCTCGGAGTTCTGGGCCACCACCGTCAGCGACACCGGCTGCGACGGCGCCATCGAGAAGCGCCCGGTGAAGTGGTGCTCGGTAGTGAAGAAGTAGTCGTAGCCCAGCTCGTCGCAGAGACGCACCTCCGCCGCGAACTCGTCGAGGCGCTGCTTGGGGCTGCACGTCTCCTTCTCAGCCACATGGCTGAACACCGCGAACTTCATGATCTTTGCCTTCGTGGGCTCTGCACGCTCGCGGGTACTGGTGCCGTGAAGGTCACGACGGCCGGTCCGTGGAGTACGGGCCCTTGTCGCGCAGCAGCCGCAGGGTGGAGCAGTGCAGGCCGCCGCCGATGCGCAGGAACTCCGAGTACGGCGTCTCGATGACCTCAACACCGGCCTTGCGCACTGCCGCGACGGCGTCGGGGGCCTCCGAGTGCATCACCACCAGCCCCGGCTCGATGAGCATGACGTTGGCCGGCGCGAACAGCCGCTGCTCCTCGATCTCGACGGTGACGATCTTGTAGCCCCGCTTGCGCAGCCACTCGTAGGTGCGGAAGTCGAGACCGGGCGGGTAGCAGATCACCTTGTCGACGTCGAGCGCGCACAGCGACATGTCGGGGTGGTGGGACTGGCCGGTGCGGGGGTTGAAGTAGATGTTTCCTGGGAAGTTGACGGCCAGCGTAGTCATCTCCTCGGAGTCGAGACCGGCTGAGGCGGCCACCGCCACCAGGAGCTGGTTCAGACCGTCCTCGTTGTAGGCCAGGCCCCGTCCGGCCACGAAGACGTCCTCGGCCAGCCAGTGGCAGGGGCCGGCCTCGCACACGCCGGTGCCGGTGATGGTGGCGACCGGCGGGATCCCCAGGCAGGCGAACGCCCACAGGGCCAGGTACTCGGCCCGGCCCGTGCCGAAGGGGCTGATGGCGACCTTCTCGATGATCGACCCGCCCCGCACCACCAGCAGTTCGTTGGCGGCCCAGGTGCCCCGCATCGGTCCGAAGGCGCCCACCGCGGGCTGGGGGAATTCGATGCGGTGCACCAGCACGCCCGCCTCCTCCAGCTTGGACTGGTATTCGAGGCTCTGATCGTTCATCCGGCCGATGTCCAGGTCGTCGTGGCTGAGCCCCATCGTGGGGAAGTACTCCGGATCCTGGTCGTAGAGGGGGAAGCGCTCGGACTCGGTGATGTTGACCAGCGCCACCTCCCGCAGCCGACCGATCCCGTTGGCCCCGCACTCGCGGCCGTAGATCTTGGGATAGATCTCGAGATAGTCCATGTGGTGCCAGGTATCGATGCTGGGCGGCCGGCCCGGCACGTAGCCCGGCATGCCCTCCAGCGTGAACCCGCCAGATGCGAGTTCAGCCTGGGTTTCGGCGATTCGGTCGGCCCATGCCTGGGGCAGGGGCGGAGTCTTCGGGACGGATGAAGCCATGAGCGCTCCCGGTGTATTCTCTCGGCCCCCGGAGGGGCTCGACACGCGGTCGAAGCCTAAACGTCGGACACTTCAGGGGTCAAACGCTGCGGCGGGTTCAGCCGAAGGCTCCCTCGGCCCGGAACCGGTCGATGTCGGCATCGTCGTAGCCCAGGAGTTCCTGAAGCACGTACGGCGCGTCAGCCCCCAGCGCGGGTCCCGGCGACAGCGAATCCGCGGTCGGATGATCCCCCACCCGCACCGGGGTGACCGGTTGGCGGATGGTGCCGTGATGCGGATGCTCGGTCTCGGCCAGTACGCCCCGAGCCAGCGTGTGGGGATCGCTCAGCGCCGCCGGCACGTCCTGGATGGGTCCGGACGGCACACCGGCCCTCCCCAACTGCTCCAGCCACTCCGAGACCGTACGGGTGCGGAACACCTCTCTGAGGATCTCCAGCAGTTCGTCCTTGTTGGTGTAGCGGGCTGTGAAGTCCACGAACCGGGCGTCGTCGGCCAACTCCGGCATTCCGATGACCTCGGTGAGCCTCTGCCAGAACTTCTCCTTGGCGCAGCCGATCACCAGCCAGCCGTCGCTGGCCTCGAAGACCTGGAACGGAACGAGCGACGGATGCCCTGACTCGGCCACGCGCTGCGGCTCGAACCCGCCGGTGAGGTGCCACGTGCCGAGATAGCCGAGCAGGCTGATCGCGGTGTCATGGAGGCTCAGGTCGCAGTCCATGCCGGCGCCATCACGCCGGGCTGCGTGGATCCCGGTGAGCAGGGTGATAGCCGCCACGAAGCCCCCCGAGAAGTCAACCATCGACAGGCCGGACTTCGTCGGCGGGCCCCCTGGGTCCCCGGTGAGGGCCATCCAGCCGCAGAGGCCTTGCAGAATGTAGTCATAGCCGCCCTGACGAGCGCGCGGCCCCGTCATGCCGAAACCGCTGAGCGAGCAGCAGACGATCCGCGGATTGATGTCCTTGAGATCGTTGTAGCAAAGGCCGAGCTCGCCGGGGAGGTCGCCGCGAAGGTTCGAGAACACGGCATCGGAGCACGCCACCAAGTCGTTGAAGACAGTACGGCCCGCAGTGTTGCGGATGTCGAGCGCGACGCTGCGCTTGTTGCGGTTGTAGGTCTCGAAGAAGAGACTCGAGTCCTCGTGCTGGAACGGCGGGAGGTAGCGGGCGACGTCGCCTCCCGCGCTGGGATCCTCGACCTTGATGATCTCGGCCCCGAGATCGGCCAGGTGCATGGTGGCGAAGGGGCCGGCTCCGTACTGCTCAAGGGCGACGATGCGGACATCCTCCAAGGGCCTCACGGCTCGGAGCGTAAACCTCAGACATTTGATCGTCAACTGGGGGCGTGGACAATGGGGCGGGTCTTGTGGGGGCGCCGGGGCTCTTGAAGCGCACTCGTCCATGCCAGATTGGCGACCGCCCGCCTTCACCGTCACTTCGCCGCTCCCGGCTCAGCCGCAGGCACGAACACCTGGGCCCTGGCCCCGTCGATAATGCTGCGGTCTCCGACCGTGATCCGCTGGCTGAACGTCACCAGCATGCCTCCATCCACCTCTTCGGATGAGGCGATCTCAGCTGTGCAGCGGACCATCTCGCCGACTGACACCATCGACTTGAGGCGGAAATCGAGTGTGCGGAGGAAGGCGCCGGATCCCAGATGGTCCAGAACTTGCCTAGCCAGCAGCGCGCCGAGCATCTGACCGTCCACCACGGGCGAATCGAGTCTTCTCTCGGACGCGTATGCGGGGTCGTAGTGAAGGCGGTGCCAGTCCCACGTGGCCCCCGCGTAGGCGACCGCGCCGGTCAGTCCGATGGTTTGCGTCAGCTCCGGGGGGTTCCCCATCATGGACCCGACCCGATCTCCTGGAGAATGATCGTCTCGGTGTTGCGAGCCAGCCGGTGGCCGTCCTGATCGGTGTAGACCGCTTCGGATGTCACCAGCAGCATCGCGGCACCCCGCGACGAGGTGCGCTCTTTGATGTCGACGATTCGCCAGGTGGCTGTGATCCGGTGAAACGGGTAGACGGGAGCGAAGAACTCATAGGAGTTGCCGCCCCGCAATAGCCTCGTGCCGGGCACGTCCAAGTCCCAGGAGTGGCCGATGTAGCCGTCCGGGTCCGGCGATCCGGTCATGTACTGGTTGGTCTCGCAGATGAGCGTTGGTGGGGCAACGACATCGGCATAGCCCGCACGGCGGGCGTGCTCGACATCGGTCCGCAGCGGATTGCCGTCTCCGATGGCAAGGGCGAAGTAGCGGATCGCGGCCCGGCCGAGATCCTCCGGTGCCGTGTACGACGCCTCGCGCCCGATCTGGGCCCGCACTGCCTCGGTCAGCAGCCGCCCCATCAGCTGAGAACGGCCATCGCGTCGACCTCGAGTTCGAACTCCGGCCGCAGCAACCCGGCACACACCACTCCGGTGGACGCCGGGTAGGGGGCCGACAAGAGCCCGGCCCTCACCGGAGCGGTGTCGCGATATCGGGCCAGACCGGCCCCGGTCACGTATTCAACGGTGCGCACGAGGCTGCGAGGGTGGCCGCCGGCGGCTCTCACGACTTCGAGGACGTTGCCGTAGATGAATTCGGCCTGGGCGGCGATGTCGCCTTCGTGGACCGCTCGCTGCGTAGTCGGGTCCAACGCCGCCAGACCCGACAGGAAGAGCGCGTCGCCGGCGCGCACCGCCGGGCTGTACGTCAGCTTCTCGTAGCGGTCCCAGCCGGGGTTGACAGGGTGCGGCAGGGAGCGTGAGGCGATGCAGTCCACTTGCAGCAGCGCGCCGGGATGGGCCACCCGGTCGGTGACTATGCCCGCGGCCGCCGGGTAGACGGGCCCGAGGCGGTCGCGGCGCACGCGTCCCGTCAGCTTGTAGTCCGCCACGCCTTGAACGGAGACGTAGTCCAGGGTCTTGACCAGATGGGCGGGACCCATTCCGGCCGCGGCGAGCACCCTGTCGACATTGTCGTAGATCTGTTCAGCCTGGGCGTCGACGCCACCGTCGACCAGCTCGCCGCGGCGATCGACGGGCAGCATCGATGACAGGTAGACCACATCGCCGGCTGCCGCCGACAGACTGTAAGCGGGCGCGGCCGCAGCCCCGCCGGCTGATGGCACGCGGTCGCCGGGCTCACCCCCCAAAGTCGCCGATGCCTCGAGCCCGGCGTCGGCCCGAGCCGTGACCTCGATCTCCACGAAGGCGTTGCGGCGCAGGAGCCGGCTGACGATCACGGTGCTCACCGCGGGCTGAGCCTCCCGGAGGGCCTCGGCCCGCACGCCCTCGATCTCCGGGTAGCGGTCGACGGCCTCAGCCGTCACGTACTCGACTACGTGCACGACACTGGCGGGACCCAGTCCGCAGGCTTCGAGAAGCGAACCGATCTTCTCGTAGGCAGTCCGGCACTGCTCAGCTACACCGCCGCGCACCACCACCCGCCCCTCGCTCGGGTCGTAGCACGAGGCTGAGTGCCCGGACAGGAAGACATCAGCGTCTGCGGTCAGCCCAAGCGAGAAGGTGTACTTCCGGTAGTCGAGCCAGTCGAAGTGCTCAGGCTCGATGGCTGTCGGCGGCATTCAGCTGCTCCGTCTCAGTCGCGCTGGCATCGTAAGAGTCTGATCTTTAGGATTCAAGCAGCGCGCCTAACGCGTGTCGCGCTCGTCTTGAGCGCAGCCAGTCAAGGCGGATCGGCCTCGCCCGAGCCGGACGGTGAAATTCGATGGCGATTCTCAGCGGCGGGGCACCGATGAACATCGCCAATGGGATCCGTGAGTTCGCCCGGGCCACGCCTGATGCGGTCGCGGTCGTGGACGGAGACCGCACGCTCACCTACTCGGCCCTGCACGACCGCTCCAACCGCGTGGCCAATGCACTGTTGGGTCGAGGCCTGCAGGCCGGCGACCGGGTCGCCTTCATCTGCGGCAACCGGCTCGAGTACCCGGAGGTGGCGGCAGGAGTAGCCAAGGCGGGCATGGTCATGGTGCCCATCAACCCGCGCTCGAGCGCGAGCGAGGCGGCGTTCATCATGGGCCATTCGGACGCTCGTGCTGTAATCGCCGACGGCGCGTTCGCGGAGACGGCGTCGGCCGCGGCCTCGGCTGGTCAGATGCGGGCGCAGTTGAGCATCGGCAGCACGGCGGTCGGCGAGTCCTACGAATCTGCGCTCGAGGCCAGCGGCGCCACCGATCCCCGCCTCTGGGTCGACGAGACCAGCCCGTTCGTCATCGCCTACACATCGGGCACCACGGGAGCAGCCAAGGGAGTGATGATCAGCCACCGCTCAAGGTGCCTGACATTCTATTGCTCTGCCCTCGAGTGGAGCCTCGGTCCGGGACGACGAACGATGGCCGTCTCGCCGATGCATCACGGCGGGGGGTTCGCCTTCGCCTACGCCGCTCTGCACGCCGGCGGCACCCTCGCGATGCTCGGCGCGTTCGACCCGGAGCTGTTCCTGACGCTGGTGGAGCGGCACCGGATCCAGTCGACGTTCCTTGTGCCTACCCACGCCCGCATAATCCGCGATCTCGGGGAGTCCTCGATCGGGCGCTTCGACCTCTCCAGCCTCGAGACCATGTATTTCAACGCGGCCGCCTTCCCCCACGAGCTGAAGCTCTGGACATTGGACGCCTTCGGCGGCGCGGACCTGCACGAGCTGTACGGATCGACGGAGGCGGCAGTGGTGACGAACCTGCGCCCCGCGGATCAGCGCCGCAAGCCGCAGAGCGTCGGGCCGCCCTGGTTCATGAACGAAGTCCGCCTTCTCGACGCCGAACACAACCCCGTTCCGCCCGGCTCTCCCGGCGAGTTGTACTCGCGATCGCCGTTCCTTATGAACGGCTACTACCAGGATCCCAAGGCGACGGAGGCGGCCACCACCGAGGACGGCTTCTTCTCGGCCGGCGACATAGCCGTGGCCGACGACGAGAACTTCATCTACATCGTAGATCGCAAGAAGGATCTGATAATCACCGGCGGCGTGAACGTGTACCCCAGGGAGGTCGAGGAGGTGCTAATCCGCCACCAGGCGGTACGGGATGTGGCGGTGGTCGGCCTGCCATCGGACGATTGGGGCGAGGCCGTCACTGCGGTTCTGGTCACGGCGCCTGGCGTCGCCGTGCCCGACGGCGAACTCGACGCCCTGTGCCGCAGGGAGCTGTCCAGGCACAAGGTCCCGAGGCGGTACGTGGCCACTGATGAGATCCCCCGCAACGCCGCGGGCAAGATCCTCAAACGCCAACTGCGCGAGCAGTTGCTGTCAGGCCCGGCGAGTCCGGGGTCAATGTCAACGCCCGCTCCCTCTTGAATACGTCTGACGATTGATCTAGCGTCGCAGACGATCCCGATGAAGGAAGGCGAGCCATGACACAGGCCTCAAGTTCTCGCTCGACAACCTCAGCGATCAGCAGCAACGGAGACAAGATCACATTGGCCGAACTCGTCGGCGAGTTCGCGGCTTCCGTCGTCTTCGAGGACCTGCCTGCGCCGGTAGTGCAGCGGGCCAAGGAGCTGTCGCTCGACTGCGTGGGGTTGGCCCTGGTTGCAGCCCGCGGCGACCTTGCCGCAGTCGGGGCCCGAGCCCTGGCAGCCATGGGCGGCACCGGGACCGGGCCGTGCACGATCATCGGCTCGGACCAGCGGGTCGCGGCCCGGGACGCCGCCTTCGCCAATGGACTGCTGGTCGGTGCCCTCGACTGGGACGACACCCACCTCGAGGGCGCCTTCCATGCCTCCGCCAGCGCCTTTCCCAGCTCACTGGCTGTCGCCGAGGACCTGGGGCGCTCCGGCCCGGACTTCCTGCTCGGCTACGTGGTGACCCTCGAAGTCGCGGCCCGGGTGGCCGCCGCGGCACGGGACGGCATCCACCAAGCCGGCTTCGCTCCGACCGGCGTGGCCACGACATTCGGCAGTGCAGCTGGTGCCGCTCACCTGATGGGCCTCCCGGCCGCCGATATCGCCTCGGCCCAGGGCGTGGCCGGCAGCTTCGCCGCCGGCTTGTTGGAGTTCTTGGAAGCCGGCGCCTGGACCAAGAACGTGCACGGCGCCTGGTCCGCCCATAGCGGCGTGTCGGCAGCCCGCCTGGCCGCGGCCGGGTTCAGGGGCCCATCGACTGTCTATGAAGGCGACTACGGGCTCTATCAGACGCACTTGCGAGACCCCGAGCACGAGCTCCGGCCCGAGTTCTTCGCGACCCTCGGAAGCGAGTGGGAGGTGCTGCGCATCGCAGCCAAGCAGTACCCGGTTTGCCACTTCAGCCAGGCGTTCCTCAAGGCGCTCTTCGAGCTCGAAGCCCATCACGGCCTGGTCCTGGACGACATCGCCAAGGTCACCTGCTTGGTGCCCGAGGGCGTCATCGCAACGGTCTGCGAGCCCGTGGACCGCCGAGTGGCCCCGCTCAACGGACACGACGCCCAGGAGAGCCTCCCCTTCGTGCTGGCCGCGGCCATCCTGCACGGCGGCTTCACCGAGGAGCAGCTCAGCGACGAAGTGGTGCGCGACCCGCGGGTCCACGCGATGGCGAGGCGAATCTCCTACGAGCCCTACCGCGACAGCAAGTTCCCCGACTCCTACGACGGCGAACTCGTAGTCGAGACCCAAGCGGGCGACACGCTGCGCAACCGCAACTTCGCGGACAACCTGGATTTCGCGGCCATCGAGGCGAAGTTCCTCGACAACGCCGGCCGGACCATCGGCGCCGAGGCCGGCGCGCGGATCGAGGACGCGGTGATGACCCTCGAGGACAGCGGCAGCATCCGCTCCCTCACCGATCTTCTCGGAGCACGGGCGTGACGGGCTGCCCGAACGCGAGACCGAGAACGGGTCCTCCGGCGCCGAGACCGTCGAGGGCGTGACAGGGGCCGAACTGTGATCGACCCGATCACGCTCGCGGTGCTTGAGGGAGGGCTGCAGTCGGCCATCCGCGAGATGCGCGAGGTGCTGGTCCGATCGGGCCGGTCGCCGATCATCGCCATCTCCACCGATTTCTCCAACTCCATCTTCGACCCCAGCGGCGAGCAGGTCGTGCAGGGCGACGATCAGCCCGTCCATCTCGGGTCCATGCAAGTGGCGCTGGGCGAGGTCATCCGCTTCTTCGAGGACGACATCTCCGACGGCGACGTGATCTACGTCAACGACCCCACCTACGGCGGAGGGCACCAGGCCGACATGACCATGTTCAAGCCGGTGTACATCGCTGGTGATCTGGTGGCATGGGTGGGGACGCGGGCCCACGTGTCGGACTCGGGCGGGCCGGTAGCAGGGGGGTACAACCCCCTGGCCCGGGAGATATACGCCGAGGGGATCCGCATCTCCCCGCTGAAGATCTGGGAGCGGGGGCAGCTGCGCCGGGACGTGCTGACCATGCTGCTGCTGAACCTGCGCACTCCCGAGGCTCACCGCGGCGACATGGGTGCACAGCTCGGAGCGCTGGGCGTGGCGCAGCGCCGGCTCGAGTCGCTGAGCGGCTCGCTGGGGACGGCCGCGCTCCGCGAGGGCATGTCGGCCCTGCTCGACCGGGGCCAGCAGTTGGCCCGCGAGTCCATCGCGTCGCTTCCCGACGGCGTCTACCCGGGCCACGCGTTCCTCGAGAACCCCGCGGGGGACGAGCCCCTCGACATCTGGTCGGAGATCACGGTGGAGGGCGACCGTCTTGCGGTGGCGCTGCGCGGCTCCCCCCAGATCGACCGCTACTTCAACAGCTACTTCGGCAACTCGATATCGGCGATCTATGCCGGTCTCCTGACCGTCTTCCCCAAGGACACGCCACACAACGGGGGCGTGTACCGCTGCGTCGACATCGACCTCGGCCCGGAGGGCTCGATCGTGAACGCCGTAGAGCCCACTCCCTCGTCGATGGCCACCTCGACTCCCTTCGACAACATCATGGAGGCGGTCGAGGCGGCACTCGCTCAGGCCGCCCCGGAGCGGGCCGTGGCGGGCTGGTCGCACTTCTGCGGCTCGACCTTCGCAGGTCTCGACTCGCGCACCGGAGAACGCTTCTCGCACCTGTCCACGATGTCGGGAATAGGCGGGGCGGGAGCGATGTGGCGCACCGACGGCTGGTCGTGCTGCAGCCCGCAGTGCACCTTCGGGGGCATGCGCACCGGCAACGTGGAGGAGATCGAGTTCCGCATCCCCATGCGGATCCACCGCTTTGAGTTCCGCCCCGACTCCGAGGGCCCCGGTCAGTGGCGAGGCGGCTTCGGGATGGCACTTGAGATGGAGCCGCTGGAGCCGAGGATCGTGGTCAGCAACATCGGCGAGGGCTACGTCCTGGCACCGCCCGGTCAGGACGTGCCCCCGGAGTTCGAGAGCGATCGAGCCACCTTCAAGCGATCGGTGCGAAACGCCTCCGGGTCGGTGGACGCCATCGTCCCCCACACCGTCATCGACCTGCACGCCGGCGAGGTGCTCGTGAGCGAGAGCCCGGGAGGCGGAGGCATCGGAGACCCGCGCCGGCGCGACCGCGGCGCCCTGCGAGCCGACATCGACAACGGGCTGATCAGCCCGGATCGGGCCGCGAGGGTCTACGGCTGGGATCCGGAGGGCTAGGCGGTGGCCCAGTCGGCGGTTGTCGGCATCGATGTCGGCGGAACGTTCACCGATGTCGTGGGGCTCGACCATCGCAACCGCCTGCTGACGGTCAAGACGCCTTCGAATCCTCGCGACCCCGCCAGCGCGGTCCTGGAGGGAATCCGCATGTTCGCCTCCGCCGTCGGCGTCGACACCAACCGGCTGCTGAGCGACGCGACGGTCGTGCACGGCACGACGATGGGCATCAACACGCTCATCACCCGCACCGGCGCCAGAACCGGCCTGCTGTGCACCCGCGGCTTCCGCGACGTGCTCGAGATGCGAGTCGGCTACAAGGAGGAGCGCTACGAACTCGACCTTCCCCCGCCGCAGCCCCTGGTGCCGCGCCGGCACCGCATCGGCGTGCGCGCGCGCGTCGACGGGCTCGGCCGGGTCGTGGAGCCCCTCTCCGAGCACGATGTGCACGCCGCCTGCGAGCAATTCTCAGCCGAGGGCATCGAAGCGGTCGCCATCTGCTTCCTGTGGTCCTTCCTGCACGCCGACCACGAGCAGCGAACCGCGGACATCTGCGCGCAGGCGATGCCGGGAGCGTTCGTCACCACGTCCTGGGATGTCCTGCCGGAGATCCGGGAGTACGACCGGGTCAGCACCACCGTGCTCAATGCCTACGTAGGCCCCCGCGTGGTCAGCTACGTCGACCAGCTCGAACGGCTGCTGAGAGCGGAGGGCATGACCGGATCGGTGCTGTACCTCCAGAGCCACGGCGGTGTCGCCCATGCCGACGAGGTGATCAGGGTCCCGGTCCGCACGCTGCTGTCGGGGCCGGCTGCGGGCCCCTCGGTGGCCCAGTTCTTCGCCGCCGCGGCCGGTCATCGCAACGCGATCTGCATCGACATGGGCGGAACCAGCTTCGACGCCAGCGTCGTCACCGAGGGGACCATACGCCAGGCCCGACCGGTGACAGTGGACGGAGTGCGGGTGGGGCTGCCGATGGTCGACGTCCATTCGGTCGGCGGCGGCGGCGGCTCCATCGCCCATGTGGACGCCGGCATTCTGCGCGTCGGACCCAGCAGCGCCGGAGCTGTGCCGGGTCCCGCCTGCTACGGCCTCGGCGGCCGGGATCCCACGGTCACGGACGCCAACCTGGCCCTCGGAGTCTACGGGGAGGGCCCGATCGCCGGGGACCTCTCACTGAGCATCGCCCCGGCGACCGGGGCACTGGGCGGCCTCGGCGCCGAGGTGGGCGTGGAGACGGGCGACGCCGCGGCGGGGGTCTGGAGGGTGCTGACGATCGACCTAGCCCAAGCGGTGCGCGACATCACCGTCGCGGAGGGCCGCGACCCGCGCGACTACGTTCTGATCGCGGGCGGGGGGTCCGGCCCCGCGCACTGCTGCGCCATCGCCGACGAGCTCGGGATCACTGAGGTCATCGTGCCGAAGGCCGCTTCGACGCTGTGCGCGCTCGGCGCAATCGTCACCGACGTGGTCTACGACATGAGGCGCTCGTTCCCGACCCAGCTCGGCGCGGCGACGGACGCAGCCGCCATCGGCGCGGCCCTCGACCGCCTCGAAGTCGACCTGATCGCCCGGCTGCAGGGAGAGGGACTCGACGACTTCGAGCCCGATCGCTCGGTCGGCCTGCGATACCGGGAGGACGATCTCCACGTTGAGCACGGCTTCGAGTTGCGCTATCGCGAGCAACTCTGGGAGATCATGGTCCCGATCGGAAGCGGGGAAGTGGACGAGAGCACCCTCGCCGCAGCAGTAGAGGACTTCCACGTCCGCCATCACAACCGGTACGCATACTCGGAGCCGGAGACTCCTTGCGAGCTCGTGAGCCTGTCGGTCAGAGCCACAGTGCATCGCCCGCTGCCGGAGATCGACTGGGAGTTGGGAGCGTCCTCGCAGTGGCAACGCGTCGAAGCGCGAGAACTCCGCCTAGGAGCAGATGATGCGATCGAGGTCGATGTCTTAGACGGAGCCGCGGCGCCGGTGGGCGTGCCGCTGGCCGGTCCCGCCCTGGTCCGCGAGCCTCTATGCACCGTCGTCGTCGCACCGGGCTGGACGGCCGCGCTCGAGAGCCACGGCGCCTACGTTCTGCGCAAGCAGCCGTGAGGGCCCGCGGCCAGATGGGCGCAAGGCACCGATGAAGGGCACGAGGACCAGGACCGCCGAGTAGACCGGACCGCGAGGAGGAACAAAATGAGCGACAAACTCCGGTACGCCGAGGACCGAGTGGTCATAGCCGAGCCGCTCACCGACATTCTGAGCGGATGGGCTGACGAACTCCGCTACGAGGACCTGCCCGACGAGGTGGTGACGGCCGTAAAGCGCACCTGCCTCGATTTCGTTGTGATCGCGCTGGCCGGCGCCAGCGGCCGGGGCGCGGGCGACAGCAGCGCCGAAGGACTGGCGCCGGTCATCGCTTTCGCCCGGTCGCATCCGGGCTCGGCAACAGTGGTCGGCTCCAGCTTCAGCGCCCTTCCGCAGTACGCGGCGCTGGCCAACGGTGCCTTCGCCCACGCGCTCAACCTCATGGACGTACACCGCTGGAGCGCCCCCACCCATCTAGGGCCCACCGTCTACGGGGCCGCGTTCGCGGCGGCGCAGGTCGCACCGATCGGCTTCGAGGACTTCGCAACCGGAGTCGCCGTCGGCTTCGAGGCGATCGGCAAGCTCGGCATGGCTCTGAATCCAGGCCACGGTGTGGTCGACAGCACCCAGGCGAACTCGGTGGGCGCCGCGCTGCAGACGGCCAAGATTCTGGGACTCACCCGCAGCCAGATGGCCGACTCACTGGGGATCGCGACTTTCATGGCCTGCGGAGGCACGGTGTCGCTGGAGTTGCTCTCACCCGGCTACTGGTGCCGGCCCCTGCTAAGCGGCTGGCAGGCCAGCGTCGGCCTCTCGGCCGCGATGCTGGCGGCCGAGGGCTTGCGGGGTTCGCCCCGCATCATCGAGGCGCCCTACGGATTCCTCAACGCCGAGAGCGTGGACCCGGACCCCGCGGCGCTGCACCGTCTCGGGGAGCCGTTCGAGGTGACCCGCACCGGCCTCAAGGTCTACCCGACAACTCGGTATCTCCACGCCGAGATCGAGGCGATGCTCGGACTGACCGCGGAACACGACCTCGCACCCGAGGCGGTCACAGAGATCCTGGTGGAGAAGCCGCGGGCGCTCTACGAGGTGACCGCTTCGAAGGATCGTCGCGATCCGCGAGTGGCCGAGGTGGCCCGGCTGAGCACCTACTACATCGTCGCGGCGGCGCTGGCGCGCCGGGGCCTGTGGCTGGACGCCCTCGAACCACAGGCCCTCGACGATCCACGGATCCGCGCCACGATGGCCAAGGTGGTCTGCCGGCCCGACGCCGCCCTGGACGCCTTGTTCCCGGAGGCCCTCGGCGCCCGCGTCACCGTGCAACTCGACGACGGGCGGCGGCTGTCCAGGGAGGTCCTGTACCCCAAGGGCGAGCCAGAGCGCCCGCTCGGCGACGACGAGCTCATGGCCAAGTACGAGGCACTCTACGACTACTGCATGGCCGAGTCCATGCCCCGGGCACGCTTCGACGAGATCATCGGCCGGGCCCTGGCCCTGGAAGACGAACCCGACATAGGCGAGTTCTTCCGGCTGACGAGCAGTGCCGGCTGACGCGTCGTTGCGTCTGACGCGCGCCTCCGTCTGACGCGTCCGAGCACTTGGCGGGCGAGCGCGGCGCAGGCGGCACGACGCGGACGCTCGGGGGTCAGTCTGGAGGCTCGTCGATTCCCGTGAGCCGGCAGAAGACCCTTCCGTCGATGGCGGGGATCGTCGAGCCGGGCAGCGCCGACACCCAGAGTCCCTGGTCGACGGCGAACAGTTCGCCGCGGGTTCCGACGGGCGTGACGGCGGTCTCGATGCCGTCGAACAGGAACGTCGACCAGCGTCGACCGGCTCGCAGACATCGGGCCGGGCCCAGCGGGGACTCCACCGCCTCGCCCCCGCCGCGCCTTCGCACCACCACTCCGGAGGGGTCGAATCCGTCGGGGCTGCGGTCGAGGCGACGCCAGCGAGCGGGGCCGCTGAAGAAGGCCAGCGTCAGGCTGCCGGTGCTGGAGGAGTCCGTGCGCAGGTAGCCGGCCGGGAACCAGCCGTAGTCGCCCGCCGAATAGGTCGCACCGCTCATGGCGACCCGGCCCTCCAACAGGAAGATCTCCTCCGTGGACTCGTAGTAGCCGGTGAACGGCCGGGTCCAGCCCTCGGGGAATCGGACGATCACCGAGAAGGACCTGTCCGCGGCGTCGCTCGGGAGCCTGATCACCGTCGGCACCGGCGTGCTGTCGGGAACGTCCTGGTCCACCCAGCCCAAGTCGCTGATCCTCGTGACGGTCGCTTCCATGCTGCCTTACCTCCTGTCAGACCTGTCGGTTCCGCTCACCGTCGGTTGACTCGTGGCGTCGGCGAGGCTCATGACCCTGATGAACTCACAGCGCCGATGGGGCTCACGGCGTCCAGTCGGGCCGGCTCAGCACGGCGGTGGCGCCACTCATGTGAACCGCGCCCAGGCCGTGCACCAGGGCGGTTTGAGCCTGTGGGACCTGGCGTCGCCCGCCCTCGCGGCGCAGCTGGGCGACCGCCTCCAGCAGAAGTTCTATGCCGAGCATGCCGGGATGGCGGTTGGAGAGCCCTCCCCCGCCGGTGTTGAGGGGGAGTCCGCCGCCGGGACGGAGCTTGCCGTCCGCCACGAACGGCCCTCCCTCGCCTTTGGCGCAGAAGCCGAGATCCTCCAGGGCGATGAGCACCGCGATCGTGAACGCGTCGTAGACCCCGAACACGTCGATGTCGTCGAGCGTGACGCCGGCGTCCGCCAGGGCGCGGGGGCCGGTCTGGGCCGCGGGGCTCGTGACATAGTCGGGCAGCCGCGACACGTAGCGGCTGTCGTGGGTCTCGGCCACGCTCCATACGTGCACGGGCCGGTCGGTGAGGTCGGCAGCCCGCTCCGGGGAGGTCACGATCAGCGCACCCGCGCCGTTCGACACCAGGCAGCAGTCGTAGCGTCGCAGTGGCGAGCAGATCTCCGGGGACTCGACCACCTCGGCGACACTCAAGGGGTGAGTCTGACCGGACTCGGGGTTCAGCAGGGCCCAGGCCCGGGCCGCCACCGCGATCTCGGCCAACTGCTGCGATGTCGTGCCGAACTTCGCCATGTGGCGCTGCGCCATCATCGCAAAGCCGGTGAGAGGCCACATCGGGCCGTAGGGCACCTCGTAGGCGAGCGGCTCGGTCATGCTCTTCACCAACCGCCGGCCGTCGGAGCGCTGCGTGCTCGCGTAGGCGATCAGGCCCACGTTGCAGAGCCCGGCGTCGATGGCCGCGGCCGCGTGCGACAGGTGGGCGATGAACGAGCATCCGCCGATGTTGGACGAGTCGCTGTAAGTCGGCCGGATGTCGAGGTGGTCGCCCAGCGTCATCTGGGGCAGGTAGTAGTAGGCGGAGGCCGAGAACAGCCCGTCGATCTGATCCTTGGTCACCGAGGCGTCGCGCATCGCCGCGGCGGCCGCTTCGGCCATCAGCCCGGCCGGAGTGAGCGTGCCGGAGTCCCGTGACGGCGCGGCCGCCGCGCCGACGATCGCCAGCCGGGGCCCGGCGCTCACGCCGTCGGCTCCGCGGGCAGGAAGACCGGTGCTTGCGCCGACGGCTCCTCGGGCACGAAGACCGGCACCTGGAAGTCCTCTGAAACCTCGGCGAAGGCCACGCGCACCGCCATGCCCACCGACACCGTCTCGGGCCGGGCCATGATCCTGGTCATCATGCGCACGCCCTCGGCCAGCTCGACCACCGCCACCACGTAGGGGCCGACTCCTTCGAAGCCAGGCGGAAACCGATGATGCACCGCGTAGGTGAACACCGACCCGTGGCCCTGCGCCTCCACCCATTCGAGATCGCCGCCGGTGCAGCGGGGGCACACCGCCCGGGGGTAGAAGACATGCTGGCCGCAATGGAGGCACCGCTGGATCATGAGCCTGCCCTGCTGGCAGTAGTCGAAGTACCGCTGCTCCTCCCCCCGCATCTCGGGGACGACTCCAGGAAACGACAGGGTCACGCCGACATCGGCCTCAGACACTGCCGCGCCAGACGACATCGGACATTCTCAGGTCACTCACGCGGGTCCCAGGGCGTCGATGGTGGCATAGATGCCCTCCGGGGAGGCGGGATCGGGCAGATAGCCCCGGAATTCCGGGTGCAACGGGAAGATGATCGGCAGGGTTATCCCCGCTTGCCGGTACACGTCGATCTTGCGGCGGCAGTCTTCGGCGGTGCCGTAGACCGCGACCGCGTCGGCCATCTCGTCCGGCACCGCGGCCGCGGCCGCGGCCATGTCCTCCGACCGGACCTTCTCAACTATCTCGGCGACCACCTCGCTCATCCCCCGGCGCACGAAATAGTTGCGGTAGTAAGCGTAGGACGACATGTGAGTGGCCACGTCATACTTGGCGGCCAGCTTGGCCTGCTCCACGTCGTCGCTGACGGCGGTGGGCAGATAGCAAGCCAGATCGACCTCGGCCGGGTCGCGTCCCACTCGCGCCGCGCCTCGGGCCACCGACTCCTTCATGACCGGCACGAACTCGAGGGGCACGAAGATCGGGGCGATCCCGTCGGCGATCTCGCCCGCCAGTTCGAAGGTCGACTCGGAGAAGGCCCCGTAGAAGATCTCGATGTCGTCGCGATGGGGGCTGAGCCACGGCTCGTAGTCGCGTACGTGGAAGACGTCGCCCTCGAAGCGCACCAACTCGCCCCGGTACGCGCCCTTCATAATCGCCCGCACCAACTCCGTGGTCTCGCGCAGCCGACCGAGAGGGTCGGCGAACGGCGACGGCCGGTTGACTTCCACGTCGTCGCGCATCCGGTGGATCTCGCGATGGCCCACGCCGAGCCCCAGCCGGAACCTGCCCTCCGAGATCGAGTCGACCGTCGCCGAGGCGATGGCGATGGTGGTCGGGTTCCGGGTGAAGACCGTCGCCACACCGGTTCCGAGGATGATGTTCTCGGTCTCGCGGGCGCAGGCCGACAGGAAGCAGAAGGCGTCGGCGAAGCTCTCGATGATGTAGGCCGACTCGTAACCGCGCCTGTCCGCCAGCTTGACCACTTCGATCAGCTCGTTGACGGTCATGCCCCCCCAGAGCCCCACTCCTAGTCGTTGCATTGCATTCTCCTCTCGCGCTTGGGTGCGCTGTTCGCTGCCGATCCGCAGATCACTGGCTCTTGCCGTTCAAAGTGACCGCCTCCGGGCGTGCCCGACGAGCCGGTAGTGAGGGATCCGCAGCGAGGTCGTCTGCCCGGATGCAGGCCACCTGATGCTCGGGTGCGGCGTGCTCCAGCGGCGGCTCCGCCTCCGAGCAGGCTGCGACCGCCCACGGACAGCGTGGTTCCAGCGGGCAGCCGGGCGGCCGTTCCAACGGACTCGGGATCTCGCCCTCCAGCTCCACCGGCGGCGGCGGCCGGGCGGGATCAAGCTCAAGGGCCGACTCCAGCAGCGCCCGGGTGTAGGGATGCAGCGGGCCGGCGAACAGCTCAGCAGTCGGGCCCTGCTCCACGATCTTGCCCAGGTACATGATGGCCAGCCGATCGGTCACGGACCGGACGGCGAGGAGGTCGTGGCTGATCAACAGGATCGCCATCGACCGGCCGGCACGGACCCGGCGGATCAAGTCCAGCACGCCAGCCCGGGCGTCGGGATCGAGCGAGGTCGTGGGCTCGTCCAAGACGAGCAACTGGGGATCCCTCACCAGCGCCCGAGCGATCGAAGTCCGCTGGAGGGTCTCGTCGGACGCCTCCGCCACCCCGCCCAGCAGGTCCGACGGGGTGAGGCCGACCGACTCAGCCGCGTCCCTGACCCGCTGCGCCAGGTCGTCGCCAAGGCGCATGCCGGCCGCCTGCACCGGATCAGCGATCGCCTGCCAGATACGGAACTGGCGGTTGAACGATTCTCGAGGCTCCTGGAAGACCATGCCCATCGTCGTGTCGGGATCATGCCACTGCATCTCCCCCCCGTCCGGAGTCAGCAACCGCACGAAGCAGCGGCCGACGGTGCTCTTCCCCGACCCGCTCTCACCGACGAGTCCCAGCACCTCACCGGTGCGGATCTCCAACGAGACTCCGGACACCGCCACCAGGTCCCGGCCCCTCTTGAGCCGGAAGACCTTTCGCAGGCCACTGGCACTGGCGACTGCCTCCGCAGCACCGTCGCCGCCCATCACACTCTCGCCCTCCGCAGCACCGTCGCCGCCCATCACACTCTCGCCCTCCGCAGCACCGCTGCCGCCCATCACACTCTCGCCCTGGCCAGCATGGCGGCACCGGTCTCGCTGGCGGGGCCGGCGAAGAACGTGGCCGGATCGGTGTGCTCGACCACGGTTCCTGACTTCAACACGGTGATCGTGGAGGCGTAGTGGGCGACGATCCCGAGATCCTGAGTGGCGATTACCAGGGTGAACCCCTCGTTGCCCTGCAGCTCGGCTAGCAGGTCGAGAATCTGACGGGAGATGGTGACGTCGAGACCACTGGTCGGGTCGTCAGCGGCGAGCACGGCCGGCTTCAGCAGCAAGGCCATCGCAATCAGGACCCGCTTGCGCATGCCGCCGCTGAGTTCATCGGGTATCGACGCGAGAACCCGGTCGGGATCGGCGATGCCTAGCTTGGTGAGATCGACCGCGGCCTCCGCGAGGAGCGACTCCCGGCGGCTCCGGCGCCGTGCCCTGGCCCAGCCCGCCCGGACCGAGCAGACATCGAGGAAATGCCGGTCAACCCGTTCGACAGGGTTCAGCGCCTCTCGCCCGGAGGGAGGCAGGTACATGAGTCGCTCCCGGCGGGCCGCGAGACGCTCGCGTGCCGTCAGAGAGACCAGATCCAACCCGTCAGCTCGAAGCCGCCCGCTCACTTCGGCGTTCTCGGGCCACATTCCCACTAAGGACCGCAGCAGCACCGTCTTGGAGGAGCCCCGCTCGCCGATCACAGCATGAGTCCGTCCCGCCGCCAGCTCCAAGCTCACCTCGTTCACCAGTGCCTCGCCGCCGACGCTCAGCGCGAAGCCGTCAAGCTCCAGAGCACTCACGAGAATGACCTCAGGGCCCAGCGGCGCGACCGGGAGAACCGCGCGCCGCTGGTGGCGCCGGGCGCCTCGCGCAGTCCCTCGCCCAGCAGAGAGAAGCCGAAGACCGTCAGCGCGAGCGACAATCCGGGGAAGAGGGACGGCCACCATTGACCCGTGGGCAACTGGGCCGATCCTTCGGCGATCATCACGCCCCACTCGGCTGTGGGCACGCGCACGCCCGCGCCCACGAAGCTGAGCCCAGCCGTCAGCAGGATGGAGAAGCCGATCATCACCGAGACCAGCGAGGCCGCCGGCCCGAGGGCGTTGGGCAGAACGTGACGGAAGGCGATCCGCAGTCTGCTCCAGCCCGCGATCAGCGCGGCCTCGACGAACGCCTCGTCGCGTAGGACCAGCACACCGGTGCGGATCTGGCGCACGAACACGGGCGTGTTCACGAACGCGAGGCCCAGCACAAGGTTGAGGGCACCCGTCCCCAATACCGCAACCAGCGCCAAGGCGAACACAAAGACGGGGAACGCCTGCATGACGTCCATGCCGCGCATGATGATCTGCGATGCGAAGCCGCCGAGTCGCCCCCGGTCCTCGAACATGCCCGCCACGGTCCCGAGCGGTACTCCGATCACGAAAGCGATCAACGTGGCCAGGACGCCGATGGTGAGATCCACCCTCGGCGCGTAGAGGGTCCGCGTGAACACGTCCATGGCCCGGCGGTCCGTGCCGAAGAGTTGATCGAAACCGGGGGAGGCGAGCACCTCGTCAGTGATCTGCTCGGGCCCGAAAGGTGTCAACACGGGCGCGAGAATGGTGGACAGCGCGATGACCACGACGATCGTCAGCCCCCACCTGATCTTCGCATTGGAGATCACGGCACCACGGCGTGAAGAACTCCGACGTCTCACGCCTCCGTCCTCCCCAGGCGCGGATCCACGCCGAGTAGAGCGATGTCAGCGATCAGATAGTTGGCGATGTTGAAAAACGCCGCCATGACGATGAAGCCCTGGATCGCGGCGAAGTCGGCGCCCCGCACGGCCTGCACGGCGTACTGCCCGACTCCGCCCCAGGCGAACACCTGCTCGACCAGCACCGCGCCACCGAGCAGGAACCCGTTGGTGATGGCGGCGACGGTGATCACCGGCGGAAGGGCTAGACGGGTGGCTCGTCGCAGTGCCAGGGCCGGCCTAACTCCGACGCTGGAGTACAAGTCGACGAAACCCGCGCCGAAGGCCTGCTCGCTGGATGCATTCGCGACCTTGACGATCAGCCCCGAATAGACGAGCGTCAGCGTGAGCACCGGCAGTGCCAGATGCTGGAGGGCCAGCCAGAAGGTCGCGAAGTCGCCGGTCAAGAGCGAGTCCACCGTGTACATGCCGGTGATCCGGTCCGGGGGCGACTCGAAGCCCAGGCGTCCGATCGGCGGCGGGAAGATCTCCCACTTGAATGAGAACAGGTACAGCAGGATCAGCGCCAGCCAGAAGTCCGGTATCGACCCCGAGAACATGGCGTAGCCGAAGATCGCCTTGCCCGACCGCTTCTCCCTGCGCCTAGCCAGCGCGACCCCGAGCGGCACTCCGATCAGCATCGAGACCAGCAGCGCGAACAGGATCAGCTCGAGGGTGGCCGGACCCCGCTGCCACAAGTCGACGGAGACGTTCTGGCCGGTGGTCAGCGACGTGCCCAAGTCGCCTCTGAGCAGGTTGCCTAAGAAGGTGACGTACTGGACCGGCAACGACGCGTCCAGACCCAGGTGACGCCGGAGCTCGGCCAGCGTCGCCGGGCTCGCAGCCGGGCCGGCGAGAATCCGGGCCGGATCGCCGGGCACGAGGCGGATAAGGAAGAAGGCCAGCGTGGCCGCGCCCGCGAGCTGGATGACGATGAAGCGGAACCGGCGGCCGATCAGCGTGCCGAAGCGGCCCAGGGACAGCCTGCGCCTCGCGGTGCGGGCTTCAGCGGCTTCGAAAGCCATGTGCCCCGGTCATGGGACCGGCAGCGGGCGGCGGGCGCCGCTGGCGCGAACGCCCACCGCCTTGCGTGCCGTGCTGGCGTATATCAGCTCCTCGACAGGTCGTAGAACCATATCTGGTTGTTCGGATACCAGGTGTAGCCCTCGATGTCGAGGCCGAAGCCGTACCGCGTCGGAGCGCCAACGACCGACAGGTGGGGCACCTCGTCGGCGAGAATCTGTTGAACCTCGTTGACCAGCTCGGTGCGTTCGGATCCGGGAAGCACCGACAAGGACTCGGCGATGGCCGCGTCGAAGCGCGGGTTGTTGAAGCCACCGAAGCTCAAGAACCCGGTCGGGCCCGAGACGTAGAGCTGGTAGTGGTAGGGAATCTCCGACACGATGGCGTAGCCCTGATGCAGCACGATGCCGATGTCGCCCGAGTTGGCCTGCTCCAGATAGGCGGCTGCCGGCTTGGTGTCGATCACCACATCGACGCCGATCTGCGACAGCGAGTCGCGGATGAGCACCGCCACATCGTCATGGTCGGAGACATCGGCGTTCACGAGCAGCGGGATCTCGAACCCGTCGGCGTAGCCCGCCTCGGCGAGAAGTGCCCTGGCCGTGTCGGCGTCGCCGCCCGTGGGATACGGCCAGAGGCCGGCGTTGTAGCCCGGATACTCCTCCGGGGCCACCAACCGGAGCGCCTTCGCATTGCCTTCGTAGACGCTGCTGACGATCTGATCGGAGTTCAGTGCGTATTGCAGAGCCTGACGCACCTTCGCATCCGCGGTGGGGCCGCCCAGCGTGTTCATGGCACCGAAGATGACCTGGTTGCGCACCACGGACACGGTCTTGCCCTCATCGGCCCCGAGGGACTCGAGTTCGCGGCTGGAGAGGTTCTCGGCTATGTCGACCTCGCCCTGGCGCAGCAGGGTGAGGCGCTGCGACGAGTCGGGAATCTCGCGGTAGATGATCTCCTCGAAGAAGGGCTCGCCGCGCCAGTAGTTCTTGTTGCTCTTCAGCACGAGCTGGACGCCCGGAGTGAACTCGTCGACGTAGTACGGCCCGAATCCCATGGTGTCCAGCTGCATCCACTCGGTGGCCCAGGGGTCATCGTCGGTGGCCATCTCCTTGGCGACCGTGGAGTCGACCGGGCTGATCGTCTGGAGCTGAAGGGCTCGCAGCAGCAGCGGGTTCGGGGTGGTGATGCTGATCTCCACCGTGTAGTCGTCGATGACGGTGACGGCGTCCATCGACGGGATCTTGGCGATGCCGACGACGAAGGCGCCGATAACCGCGACGCCGAAGTTGCGGGCCAGCATCCAGCGGACGTCCTCGGAAGTGAATTCGTTGCCTGCCGCGCTCATCACCCCCTGCCTCAGATTCAGGGTGTAGGTGAGATTGTCGTCGGAAACCTCGAACGACTCGACGAGACCGGGCACCATTCCGGCATCGCCCTTGGCCAGCTCTGTCGCGGAGCGGACCCCGTCGACGCCCGGCTCGGCCTCGAACCAGAAGAGTGAGTCGAGAACTGTCGTGATGATCTCCACAGACTCCTGGCCCGGCGCGAACTCGGGATCGAGGGTCACCGGCAACGCGGCCACCGCGACTCGCAGGGTGCGATCAACATCGGGGGCCGCCGGTTCCGCCGGTTCCTCGGCCGGTTCTTCCGCTGGCTGTTCCTCCGCCGGCTCTGGATCCTCCACCGGTGCCGGCTCGGGCGCGGCCGTCGGCTGCTCGGCGGCGTCATCGTCGCCGCCGCATGACGCAGCCACCAGGCTCAACGCCAACAGCAGTAGCAGCAGTCTCTTCGAAAACTTCATGTCGGTCCTCCCCTGGGTAACCTCGCCTCGCGGCGGCCGCCTGAGCCAATCGGGTGAACCCAGGACAGTGTGACCGCGCTCAGCGTTCCCAAGAATTGTAGGACGTTTTGACGAGCCGTCAAGTGCACCAGCGGCGCTTGAGACAAGCACCACGCCCGAGACTGGCGACGGAGTAGCAGCCGGCAGCTCAGAGACCGCGCTGCGGCAGCGCAGGTGAGGGCGGGGCGGCCGTGTCCCAACCGAGAATCTGCTGCATGGCCGATCCGTATTCGAGGAGGCGCTCATCGCCGAACGGCGCTCCGACAAGCTGAACCCCTATAGGCAGACCCTGATCGCCCAGTCGCAGCGGAACCGTCAGAGCCGGATGACCGGTGAGCGAGAACGGTGCCAGCGGTCGGATCAACGTCAGGTCTCGCGGGGCGGTCTCGCCGGTGGGAAACACGACGGTGTCGGTGTCCACGCGGGGAGCCACCACCTGCTGAGAGGGCGCGAGCAGGACATCGGCGCGGGCGAGGACCGCGTCGATCCGGCTGCGCTGCACGACTCGGAGGCGCTGGGCGTCCACATAGTCGACTGCCGTCAGGTCGGCCGCCATCTCCAGGTAGGCGAGCACATCGGCGCCGTACCGCTCGGGACAGCTCTCGAGCCAGGGCCGGTGGTAGGAGGCTGACTCCGCCAGAAGGATCACGAACAGCGTGGCTGTCAACTCATCGGGATCACCTATCGAGACCGGCTCGACCACCGCACCGGCCGCACTGAGCGCTTCCAGCAGGTCATCGAGCGTGTCCGCCACCGCGGGCTCGAGGGGCTGCATCAATTCGGAGGCCACCGCCACCCGCAGCGAGGCGAGACCGGATCCGGACGAACCGGGATCGCAGGAGATCGCTGCCGGCGGTCCGGCCCGGCGCGCTCCGGTCGGCGCCAACACGCCGAAGAGGAGGGCGCAGTCCTCCACGATGCGGGTCATGGGCCCGACCGTGTCCAGAGACCAGGCCAGGGGTACCACCCCTTGGCAGTTGATTCGCCCGTAGGTGGGCTTGAGACCGACTGTCCCGCAGAGCGCGGCCGGTTCTCGCACCGATCCGGCGGTGTCGGTGCCCAGCGCTCCGAACGCCTCGCCGGCGGCGACCGCGGCCGCCGAGCCTCCGCTCGACCCGCCCGGCATGCGATCCAGATCCCAGGGATTGCGGGTCGGCGGCGTAAGGGCGCCGTACGCGAACTCGTGGGTGTTGGCCTTGGCCAAGATGATCGCGCCCGCATCCTTCAGCCGGACGATCACTGCGGCATCGGTTGCAGCGATGGAGCCGGCGAGTATCTGGGAGCCCGCCTCGGTCGGGACGCCCGAGACGTCGATCAGGTCCTTGACCACGACCGGCACGCCGTGGAGGGGGCCGCGCGGCCGTCTGCCGGCGAGTTCCCGGTCCGCCTGCTCGGCCCAGCTGATCGCCTGCTCGCCCAGCACGGTGACGAGGGCGTGAACGTGCGGCTCCCACTGCTCGACGCGGGCGAGGCAGGCGTCCACCAGCTCGACGGCGGTTGCCTCCCGATTGCGCAGCCGCCGGGCTGCTTCAGTCAGACTCAGCCCGGCGAGGTCACTCACCGCGGCGCGGTCTCGTCGGGCGACGCGAGCCGGTACACCAACGCCATCGGCGTGTCCTGCGGCATCTGGCCGGCTGACTGCCTGACGGTGGCCGCGAGCGCACCGGCCAGGTTCGATGCGTCGTCATCGCCCGGGCCGGCGGCATCGATGTCGTCCTGGTGTTCTGGTCTGGACTCGCCGGCCACGATCCGAGAATAGCAATATCAGGATCGGGCGGTCACGAAGGCGATGACCTTCTCGGCGTATGTCTGCGGCACTCGTATGGGCAGCTGCCCTCCGAGGCCGGGGACGATCTCGATGCGAGCGTCGGGCAGCAGTGCGGCCGCCGGTTCGTCCATGTCTGCGAAGATGTCGTTCTCCGCATCGAGCAGCAGCGTTGGACAGGAGAGGTTCGCCAGGCGGGGCTCGGGGTCGTAGCGGAAGGCGGCGTTGTAGGCCCACTCGTACCGCTCCAGCACATTGAGGATCTGCACGACGCCGACGTTGAGAACGCCCGCCGAGCTGTCGGCACCCCAGATGCGACGGTAGCGCTCCCAGGCCCACGCCAGATGACTGCCGTCGGAGGCTGGCGTCATCGGGGGCGACCAGGAGGCCATGAACTCCCGGCGGCGCTCCTCGGACATCAGCGGCACGCCGGTGAGCACGGCGCAGGTGATCCGGTCGGCCCCGGCCTGGAGTCCGACCTCCAGCGCGAGCGATGCGCCTGTGTGGACTCCGGCCACCGCGAAGCGCTCGATTCCCAGCCCGTCGATGGCTCGAAGCAGCGCGGCCGCATAGTGGGTTATCTCGAACCCATCCGATGGGGGCGGATCTGACATGCCGTATCCCGGCGTGTCGAGGGCGAAGGCCCTCAAGGACTTCCCTAGGTGGGGCAGCGCTGCCTCGTAGGCGATCGACGACAGCGGTGACTCGTGGAAGAAGACGGCTGCGGGGCCGTTGTCTCCTGCCGACCGGTAGTGGACCTGGCCCCAGTCGCTGTCGACGTAGCCCCTCTTCATGGGATGGGCCTCACGGCTCGGAGCGTAAATCTCAGACATTTGATCGTCAAAGGGGGCCGGAACTGCTGTCGCTCGGCGTTCCCGAATCAGGTTCACCAGGACGTACAGAGCAGCCATCGACTCGCCTCCGTCGCGGCTGGATTTGTAGAGTCTTCGGATGGTCCAGGGGCAATGAAGGGCCCTCGACCGGCCAGCAGAAGGAACAGGGAACGAGGTCATGGCGTCTGAGTCAACGAACGGTGGGCGCGACGAACCCATCTCCCGATTCAGCCTGCGGCGCAAGTCGATTCAGATGACGCTTGCTCTGGTATTGAGCCTCGTCGTGAGTGTCGTACTTCTGGTGCAGGCAATGGCCGCTGGCCACGGGGCCCTGGTGGCCGTCGCGTCCGTCGGACTCGCTCTTGCCCTCTTTGCCAATTATCGCAATGTGCACACCGGTCTTCGCGTGGTTGCGGTGGAGGTCTGGATCCGCAAGATGGGCGAGGGGGACCTGGACTACACGGTCAACCTGTCCGGCAACGACGAAGTCAACAGGACTGCCGAGGCCCTGGAGCGACTGCGGCAGCGATCCATCGAGGCTCTGCAACTGGATCTCGTGCGCAAGCTGTCTGAAGACCTCCAGAAGAAGAACAGTGAGCTGGAGCAGGTGTTGGCGGAGCTACAGCAGACTCAGGGCCAGATCATCCTTCGCCAGAAGCTGGTGGAGCTGGGAGAGCTGACCGCGGGCGTGGCCCATGAGATCAGGAACCCTCTGAACTTCATGAGGAACTTCTCCGAAGCATCGGAGGAACTGGTAGGAGAACTCCGCGAGGCGATGGAGCAGCACTCCGATGGTCTCGATCACGGTACGCGCGCCCTGATCGCGGGAATCACCGAGGACTTGACTGAGAACCTGATGCGGATCCGCTCGCACGGGGACCGCGCCGACCGGATCGTGAGGGACATGTCGACCATCGGGCGCGGGGGCGGCACCCGCCAGCCCGTCGCCATCAACGACCTGCTCAACGACAGGGCGATGATCGCGTTCCACAGTGCCCAAGCCCAGTTCGAGGACTTTGAGGTCGACGTTCGCAGTGACTGTGACCCCGAGGTCGGTGAGATGGAGGTAGTGCCCGAGGAAATGGGCCGAGTCTTCTTGAACCTGGTCGGCAACGCCTGCTTCGCGATGGATGAGAAGCGGCGAATGAACGATCAGGATCGGGACTCCTACCGGCCGACTCTGTGGCTCAGGACGGAGCGAACCGGCGAGGAGATAGTCATCCGCATCCGCGACAACGGAACCGGGATCCCGACCGACTCCATGGACAAGATCTTCAACCCGTTCTATACGACGAAGCCCTCAGGGACGGGAGTGGGGCTGGGCCTCAGCCTCTGCAACGACGTGGTCCGCCAGCACGGCGGCTCGATAGCGGCCGAGTCCGAGCCGGGCGACTTCGCCGAGATCACTGTCAGGCTTCCCGCACCCGGCCACTGATCCAGCGGCTGATCGCTAGATCGACTGGCTCGGGAAGCCGAGGCCCTGGTGGTCCCTGCCCGACATGTCGGCGTTCAGGCGGGCCGCCGCCATCAGCTTGGACATCACCGGGCCCAGCTTGGCTGGATTGTCCGGCTGGACCTCGACCGGCCCCAGGTGCCATCCCTCGGCGATGCCGAGCTTCTTGCCCCGAATGTCGAATATGCGGCCGGTTACGTTGGCGGCCTCACCGCTGGCCAGCCAGGTCGTGATCACCGCGATCCAGCGCGGGTCGATACTGTCCTTGAACTCCTCCGATGCCTCGTCGCCGCCCATCAGCGGGGCGGTGAGGCGCGACCAGGCTGTGGGGGCCAGGCAGTTGACGGTCACGCCGTATCGGACCAGCTCCTGGGCGGCGATCAGCGTGAAGGCGGCGATGCCCGCCTTGGCCGCGCCGTAGTTGGTCTGCCCGACGTTGCCGTAGATCCCCGACGGCGACGATGTGTTGATGATCCGCCCGTAGGTCTCCTCGCCCGACTTGGCCCTGTTGCGCCAGTAGGCCGCCGCGTGGTGGGAAGGCCCGAACGTGCCCTTGAGATGGACGGCCATCACGGTGTCCCAGTCGTCCTCGGTCATCGAGAACACCATCCGGTCGCGCAGGATGCCGGCGTTGTTGACCACGATGTTGATGTCGCCGAAAGTGTCGAGGGCCTGTTGCACCATGGCCCCGGCGTCGTCGAAGCTGGCCACGTTGCCGCCGTTGACGACCGCATCTCCCCCGGCCGAAGCAATGGCCTCGACCACCTCGGCGGCCGGAGTCAAGTCGGCGCCTCCGCCGAACTCGTCGCCACCCAGGTCGTTGACCACGACCTTTGCGCCGTGCTCGGCGAGCATCAAGGCGTGCTCGCGTCCGATGCCCCGCCCTGCGCCGGTGACGAGCGCCACCTTGCCTTCGAGAAGCCTGGTCATGGAACCTCCTGGTCTACGAGCTTGCGGCCTCGAACGGTCAAGCTACCGCGGCCCGGGTCACCAACCCCTGGCGATCCACTCGTCGAGGTGCGGTGACTCGGTGCCGAGGGTGGTGTCGAGACCGTGCCCGGGCAGCACGATCGTGGATCCGTCGAACTTGCTGAAGATGCGGTCCTCTATGGAGCGGATGATGGTTCCGAAGTCGCCGCCCTCATACTGGGTGGCACCCGGTCCCCCCGGGAACAGCGTGTCGCCGGTGAACAGCAGCGGTGTGCCCTCCACATGGAACGAGATCGAGCCGGGCGTGTGGCCCGGCGTGTGGAGGGTGCGCAGCCGGAGGCGGCCTATCTCGACGACGGTGTCGTCCTCCAGCAGGTAGTCGTAGCTGGGCAGCATGGCGGCGTCCTCCGCGGTGACACCCACTTCGTACCCGGCGTCGCGCACCGCGGGTATGGCCTGGATGTGGTCCCAGTGCCCGTGGGTCTCCAGCACCGTCCGGACACCCAGCCGGCGGCACAGTTCGAGCAGTCGCTCATGCTCATTGGCCGCGTCGATCAGGACCGCGTCCCCGGTGGACGTGCAGCGGATCACGAAGACGTTGTTGTCGACCGGGCCGACGACCA
>VXNG01000186.1 GCA_009840695.1 Acidimicrobiaceae bacterium | reverse complement strand
CGCTTCACATCTATGAGACGCTCGATCCGGCTGTCGGTGTCTGGCAAGGCGACGACGGGGTTCAGCCTCTTGGGGATGAAGGCAAGACCAGAATCATAGGTGCATTGAAGACACGCCTATCTCGCGATGCCTAGTGTTTTGGACGGCTCCTGGATCCGGGTGGCTCGCGGTGGTCGGCCACCGAGGTAGCACCTGGATTTGGGCAGAAACGCGCTTCAAGGTGGTCGGCCGCCGGGTGGAGCAGGCCGGGTCAGCCAGCAGCGCGGCGATCGTCCGCTTGGGTACCGCCGCCCAAGGAGCGTCACGGTGTGCGTCGATCTAGTAGTGTATATGCCGTCGGAATAGTAGTGTTATAGGCATCGATACGGTAGCGTGCGCTCGTGGAGCGGTACTTGCCCCGAATCGTTGATGACGAGCTCGACGAGCTTTGTGCCTCGTTGCCGGCGGTTTCGATAGAAGGCCCTCGGGGAGTCGGCAAGACAGAGACCGCGTTGCGCCGGGCAACAACTGTGCACCGTCTCGACGAGCCTGCCCAGTTCAGCGTCCTCCAGGCCGACCCCGCCCGGGTCGTGGCAGGCGAGCCACCGGTGCTGATAGACGAATGGCAACGGATGCCCGCCTCCTGGGACCTAGTCCGCCGCGCCGTGGACGCCGATCCCGACACGCCGCGATTCCTGCTCACCGGCTCGGCGGCGCCCGCCACAGCCCCCACCCACACCGGCGCAGGCCGCATCATCACCGTGCGCATGAGGCCGCTCTCGCTGGCGGAGCGGGGCCTCGCTGACCCGACAGTGAGCCTCGCCGAGCTGCTCACCGGCGGCCGGGGCCGCATCGAGGGCGCCACCACGGCCAGGGTCGGCGACTACGCCGAAGAGATAGTCCGCTCCGGGTTTCCCGCGATACGCCGCCGCTCAGGAAGGACCCGACGCGCCCACCTCGACGGATACATCGACCGGATAGTGGAACGCGACGTCCAAGAACTCGGCCGCACCGTCCGCAACCGCGACGCCCTGCGCCGCTGGATGACCGCCTACGCCGCAGCCACCTCGACCTCAGCGTCGTACGAGACCATCCGCGACGCAGCTTCGCCGGGCGAGTCCGACAAGCCCGCCAAGAGCACCACCATCCCCTACCGCACCGCACTCGAAGGACTCTGGATGATCGAGGAGGTCCCGGCCTGGCTGCCCACCCGCAACCGCCTGCGCCGCCTCGCTTCGGCGCCAGTGCACCAGATGGCCGACCCCGCCATCGCGGCGAGACTCCTCGGCGTCACCGCCGAAGCCCTCCTGGAAGGCAGCGACGGGGGCTGGGGCACGGCCCGAGAGGGAACGCTGTTGGGCGCCCTGTTCGAGTCGCTCGTCACCCTGTCGGTGCGGGTCTACGCCCAAGCCTGCGAAGCTCGGGTCTTCCATCTGCGCACCCACGGCGGCGAGCACGAGGTCGACCTCATCATCGAGCGCGCCGACGGCCGCATCCTGGCGTTCGAGGTCAAGCTCTCCGCTGCCATCGGCGACCGCGACGTCGCACACCTGCGCTGGCTCGCCGATCGAGCCGGCCCCGGCCTGCTAGACGCGGCCGTGATCACCACCGGTCCCGAGGCCTACCGCCGGCGCGACGGCATCGCGGTCATCCCGGCAGCCCTCCTCGGCGCCTGAACGCCGCCATCCGCTCATGACAGCCCCGTCCAAGTGGTTTCCATCGAGCGCGTTGTCACAGCTATTTTCATGTATATTCATTTCATGGAAACCTACAGGGAGACGTTGCAGAGTCTCCAAGAACTCAACAGGGCTCTCTGCTCGGAGGGCGACGACGCACGAGTCCGCTACCTGTCCGTGGAACCCGACTTCAACTTCGTTGACGAGTGGATCGTCATCGTGACATGGGAGCTTCCGCCACCGAACGGCGAGTCGTGGCCGCTGAAGGTGCTCGACAACTACGAGGAACGGACACGGAACGCTGTCGGCCGCGCGAGGACGACGCTCTGCCTGTTCCGCACACCAGACGAGATCGCCGAACCCGCCCACCAGCGGGGCGAGCAGCTTCAAGCCGCCTGAGACCGCGGTGGCCTCGGCTTAACTCAGCCGCCTGGGGCATCGAGAATCCTGTTGCTTGCTCACAGCGGTTACAGTTGTCCTTACTTCAGCTCTGATGTAAGGAAAACGTTATGGACGTCTCAGCGAGAGTTACTTCGAAGGGCCAAGTGACGATTCCCAAGGCGGTGCGCGAAGCGCTGGCCCTGGAGACCGGGGACCGAGTGGTGTTCCGGGTGGAGCAGCATCGGGCAATCATCGCCCGGACCCCCGACCTCCTCGAGCTGGCCGGTGCAGTGGAGGTGCCGGCCACCAAGCGGGGCGCAAGCTGGGACCAGGTGCGCTCGACAACCCGGGACCAGCGAGCGCGACGGACTCGATGACAACCCTGGTCGACACCAACGTGCTCATCCGTCACTTGACGGGCGATCCGCCCGACCTCGCCAGCCGGGCCACGGCCTACCTCGCCACGGACGAGACGCTCGTCCTGCCGGACCTGATTCTCGCCGAGGTCGTCTACGTGCTGGAGTCCTTCTACGAGGTGCCCAGGAACCGGGTTGCGGAGCTGGCGCGATCAATCATCACGTTCGGAAGCATCCAGACCGTAGACGCCGGGCTGCTGCTGAGAGCCGTCGAAGTCTACGAGGTCCATCGGATCGACTTCAGCGACGCCTACCTAGTAGCGCTAGCCGAGACCGCCGGCGTAGGCGACATTGCATCCTTCGACCGCGCCATCGATCGGGTCCCCACGGTCAACCGCATCGAGCCATGAGCCATGGATGAGCGCTGACAGGAGCCGGAGGCCGCTAGTGCGGCCCGGGCTGCCCCTACGGCCGGGCTAGGTGTAAAGGTGGGAGGCGCTGCCGATCGGGACTTGACCCGGCTCGGGATTGGACACCAGCACCTCGCACTCCATGCGGTCGGGATCCCTGAAGAACAGGCTGAGCTTGCGGCCGAAGTCGGTGACCGTGCCATCGGTGGCCCCGGCCGCAGTCAGCCGGGAGCGGATCTCGCTGAAGTCCTCGAGGCTGGCGGCGTGCAGGCCGATGTGGTCGAGCCGGCCCCGGCCGAACATGGGCGTCTGGTGGTCGGCCTGGTTGTTGCCGTCGATCTCGAAGACGTTCAGCTCCGTCGCCGGACCGACGTTGATGACGGTCATGCGAGGCCCACCGGGGAACTCCTCGCCGTCGAACTCCACGGTGGCCCCGAACATCTCGATGTAGAACGCCTGGAGCCGGTCCGAGTCGTTGGTAATGACGGCCACATGGTCAAGTCCCTGCGTAAGCATCAGGTCACCACCTCTCGCTGAGCGGACGTAATCGCTCGGCCGGTGACCTCCCGGCCGACGGTCACGCCCGCATGGTACGGCAGACGGGCCACGACACCTCGCCCCGGTTCATTCGGCTCCCCACGCCTCGGCATCGTCCCAGAAGTCGTCGGGCTGTTCCGGGAATCGCTGGTACGCCGTCTGGTCCCGCGACCCATTGTCACAGGATTCCAGATCAATCATCTAGAAGCGCCAACATTAAGAGCACCCACATCAAAGGCAGCCACGCCACCAGAAATATAGGATCCCCCATAGATTGAGAACATAGCAAATGTATTTAGAAAGAGCAAGTATGCAGCGAAATCGGTCTCGCGAAGGCTGTAGTTGTCGGTGCGGATCCGATGCGATGCCTCGCTCCCCTCAAGGGGCGATGGGGGTTTGGGCGGTTAGGCCTCCGTCGATGGTGAAGAGGCTTCCTGAGACGAAGGATGC
>VXNG01000238.1:1490-3817 GCA_009840695.1 Acidimicrobiaceae bacterium | reverse complement strand
TAGATGGCCGACCACTACGAGACGCTGGGGGTGGAGCGCGACGCCACCGACGAGGAGCTCAAGCGGGCCTACCGCAAGAAGGCCCGCCAGTACCATCCCGACGCCAATCCCGGCGACGCCACCGCCGAGGCCCGTTTCAAGGAGGTGAGCGCGGCCTACGAGGTGCTGTCGGATCCCGAGCGCCGCTCGCTGTATGACCGCTTCGGCACCGACGACGTCAAGTCGGCTCGCATGGCCGACCCGTTCAGCGGGGGGCTGGGAAGCATCTTCGACGCGTTCTTCGGCGGCGACTCGCCCTTCGGGGGCTTCGGGTCGCAGTCGCGGCGCCAGGGCCCACCGCCGGGTGAGGATCTGGAGGCCCATGTCGACCTCGACCTCGACGAGGTTGTCTTCGGCGTCGAGCGGGAGGTGACCGTGCGCACCGCCGTGCGCTGCGAGTCGTGCGACGGCAGCGGGGCCGAGGCGGGCACGTCGCCGGTGAGGTGCTCGCAGTGCGGCGGCTCGGGGCATGTCCGCACGGTGCGCCAGTCGATGCTGGGCCAGATGGTGACGGCTTCGCCGTGCGATGTCTGCGGGGGACTGGGCGAGATGATCGAGCAGCCCTGCCGGGACTGCGACGGCCACGGGCGCAAGCTGGAGCGGCGCACCTACAGCGTGCAGGTGCCGGTGGGCGTGGACGACGGCACCACGCTGCGGCTGAGCGGCCGGGGAGCGGCCGGTCCCCGCGGCGGCGCCCACGGCGACCTCTACGTGCACACCAGGGTCCGGCCCCACCCGCGGTTCCACCGCAACGGCAGTGACCTGGTGCACGAACTGCACGTGCCGTTCACCCAGGCCGCCCTGGGTGCCCGGCTCGACTACGAGACCCTCGACGGCACCGAGGAGATCGTGATCCCCAAGGGCACCGAGACTGGTGCGGTGGTGCGGCTGCGGGGTCGCGGCGTTCCCCATGTGCGGGGCCGGGGTCGGGGTGATCTGCTGGTCCAGCTGGTGGTCGACGTGCCCGACGATCTCACCGGCGAGCAGGAGGAGCTGGTGCGCCGGCTGGCCGAGTTGCGGGGCGAGGAGGTCGCCGAGCCGAGCGAGGGCCTGCTGGGTCGGATCCGCACCGCGTTTCGGTGAGCGGCCTGGAGACGGTCGCGGGCAACGCTCGGTCGGGCCCGCATGTGCTGGTCTCCGATGTGGACTCTCCCGAACTCGCCACCGAGGACCGGCACCACCTCGAGCGGGTCCTGCGCCTGCGCTCCGGTGACCCTCTGACCGTCGGCGACGGAGCCGGCCGGTGGCGGCCGTGCCGTTTCGGGGACCGGGTCGAGCCGGTGGGCGATGCCGTTGATGTGGCCGCTCCGAGGCCTGCGGTTGCAGTGGGTTTCGCAGTGCTGAAGGGGGGCCGCTCCGAGACGATCGTGCAGAAGCTCACCGAGCTGGGAGTGGACCGGATCGTTCCGTTCGTGGCCGAGCGGTCGGTGGTGCGCTGGGACGACGTCAAGACGGCCCGGCTTGTGGAGCGGTGGCGGCGGGTCGCCCGTGAGGCGGTGATGCAGTGTCGCCGGCTGTGGCTCCCGCAGGTGGAGCCGGTGCGGGCCTTCGGTGATCTCGATCTGGGCGGCGCGGTGCTGGCCCTGTCGACTGGCCGCCCGTTGGGGGTGGATGAGAACTTCGTGCTGATCGGTCCCGAGGGTGGATGGACTGGGGCGGAGACAGCCGCGGTGCCGCGCCATGTGGTTCTCGGTTCGCACGTGTTGAGGTCGGAGACAGCCGCTATCGCCGCTGCGACCGTGCTGGTCGCCCGCCGCAGCGGCCACCTTCCGGCGGCAGGCGGTGTCAGCGCGGACTGATATCGCTGATCCTGAAGAGGTCCTCCGGCGCTGTGGGCGCTTCATCGGAGCCGACGGTGGCGGTGTAGCCAGGGGTTGGGGCTGCGCCTACATCGCTGATCCTGAACGCGGCTGCCGGCGCCGGACCGATGTCGCTGATGGCATATGGGGCGGCGCTCGCCGAGACCGCGGCGGTGCTTGAGACCAATGCGGCTGCGAGCGCGGTCACCGCTATCGGTCGACCGAGAGTCATGAGGCCTCTGCGGGGTTGAACAGCCGCGAGCCGGTGCTGGTGTAGACGCGGAGCAGGTCGCACCGGCCGTGAGCGACCGCCTCCGCTCCGGTGGGGGAGTCCACACTCCAGCGCACGGGCAGCGCGACGGTCCTGCCCGGCTCGGGCCAGGCGTCGAACAGCGCTACGCCTCCTGTGCTGGGACGCACGATCGCCGCGGTGACCCGGCCGTCGCAGTCCCAGTCGCCGGTCTCCACGAAGTCGCCGATGGCGCCCAC
>VXNG01000238.1:0-1390 GCA_009840695.1 Acidimicrobiaceae bacterium | reverse complement strand
TGCTCGAGGACGGCGGCCGCTTCGTGCATGGCGACGGCCGTGTCGGCTTCCTCGATGAGGCCCGGCTCGCCGACCGGCCCGGTCTCGCCGGTGAGTTCCGGCTCGCCGGCCGGCGGTGTTCCGCCGTTCGGGTTCGGTTCGGCGACCAGGCTCGGACCGGCGTCGAGCGCTTCAGCCAGGTCTTCGGAGGACACTGCCGCGGGCGACTTTTGGGGCGGGGCGGGCACCCCGCTGCGGGAGCCGAGCGCGAAGGCCGCGACGACCGCTGCCGCGAAAGCGCCGGCCGTGATGAGCGACTTGGGCCTGAGCCACCTCCGCAGGCTTGCCAAGCGGCTGCCGCCCACGACCCGGACCGGATCTGATCCGGGCGGTCTCTTGGCCGCGAGCAGGTCGAGTCGCCTGGCCAGCTCGCGTGCGCTCAGCATGCCGGCCCGGGACGCGTCGGCCAGGGAGGAGAGTTTCCCGGCTAGGGCTCCTCTCCCCAGCGACGGGTCGTGGCAGAGTTCGCCTAGGGCGGCCAGGTCGGCCTGGCGGTTCTCAGGCGTAGCTTCGGCGGCCAGCGTCAGCCCGCACAGCACGGGGCGATCGTCGGCTCCGTGCAGTACGTGCGGCGGGGTGAGCTGGAGGTGCGCGACGCCCAGTTGGTGCAGGTCGGCTACCACTGCTGCGAGGGCGGCCATCCCCGCGGCCCGTTCGGCAGGGTCGCTCAGGGGCCGGGTGGCCCAGGTGTCGGAGTTGACGAACTCGGTGTGCAGGGCACGGCCGCCGTCTGCGGTTTCGACGATCTCGATGAAACGCACGAGTCCGGGGTGGTCGAGACGTTGGAGCAGATCCGCCTCCCGCTCGATCTCGGCCGCGCGTTCCACCGGGACCTGCTTGACGGCGATCAGCCGGTCCTCCGAGCGGCTGACGGTCACCGCGGCCATGGCCGGCTTCCCGCCC
Organism: Acidimicrobiaceae bacterium; assembly: GCA_009840695.1. The sequence continues at coordinate 448 of VXNG01000238.1, read as the reverse complement.
CGGTCCCGATGTCACAGCCTCGTAGTAAACCTTCAATCATGTACATACCAGTAAAATACATAATACTGATTAATACTGCAACTGAAGTGTTGCGAATCGTGCTGAGGGCACTGCTGGCGCGGGCTCGGGCGGTATTCTTGGATGGTGGCCGGTCCGCAGATCGTGGCTGTCGCGTCCGGATCTCCGGCCGAGCGGGCCGGGCTGAGGCCCGGGGACCAGGTCGCGGCCATCGCCGGGGAGGCACCCCGCGACGTCATCCGCTGGCAGCTGCTCAGCGACGGAGCCGAGGTCCCCCTTGAGGTGGAGCGCGGCGGCACAAGCTTCACCGTCGTCGTCTCCAAGCTGGAGGGAGAGCCGCTGGGGGCAGAGGTCGACGCGGCCGTGTTCGACGGTGTGCAGACCTGCGACAACCACTGCGAGTTCTGCTTCGTGCACCAGCTGCCGCGGG
>VXNG01000213.1 GCA_009840695.1 Acidimicrobiaceae bacterium | reverse complement strand
TGGCCGAGTTCATGACCAGGCTGCCGCCCGCCCCGACCTACTTCCACAAGCCGATCACCGCCCTCAGCGCTCACCGGGCCGACGTGGTGCGGCCCGAGCCGTGCCGGTGGCTGAACTACGAGGGCGAGATCGGCATCGTCATCGGCCGGACATGCCGCAACGTGTCGCCGGCCGACGCAGGCCACTACATCGCGGGCTACACGGTGGCCAACGACTACGGCCTGCACGACTTCCGCGACACCGACTCTGGCTCGATGCTGCGGGTCAAGGGCAGCGACACGCTATGCCCCGTGGGACCGGCGCTGGTGACCGGCTGGGACTTTCACGGCAAGCAGATTCGCACCCTGGTGAACGGAGAGGTCCGCCAGGACGCCAGCACCGACGAGATGGAATGGGACATGCACTACCTCATGGCCGACCTGGCTCGCACCATCACGCTGGTGCCCGGCGACCTGGTGCTGGCGGGCACGCCGGCCGGCTCCCGACCGGTGGTGCCAGGCGACATCGTCACCGTCGAGGTGGAGGGCCTGGGCGCCCTGACCAACACCGTCGTCGCTGGGCCCGAGCCAGTGCGCTCCGATGTCGGTGCCCAGCCGTCTGACAGCGAGGAGGTCGTGTCCACGGCAATGGGCGGCGACTGGGAGCACCGGGGCAAGCGGGCCCCGCGAGGCCCCGGCGCCCGCTACTACGAGTCCACGGTGGAAGACCAAGCCTGATGGCGGAGTCGCCGCGGGTCGACGTCGATGGTGTCAGCGTCAGCGTCGATCACCTGATTGGCGGCGAGCGGGTTACGTCGGAGCGCACGTTCGAGTGCCGCTCGCCACTGGACTGGGACCGCAAGCTTGCTGACGTAGCCCGAGGAGACGCGTCCACCGCCGAGCGGGCTGTGGCCGCCGCTGTCGAAGGATTCCGCCACTGGAGCGAGCTGCCCGTGAGCGAGCGGGCCGCAGCCCTGCGCCGGTTGGGCGACCTGATCGAGGCCCGAAACGACGACATCGCTGAGGTCGAGACGCTCGACATGGGCTTCCTGCACCGCTCCATGCGCGAGCGGCTGGTGGCCAGGGGGGCGCTCAACTTCCGCTTCTACGCGGACATGGCCGAGGCCCATGACGAGCCTCGCTGGCCGGCTCGAGGCACTGCCCACACCGTGCAGCGCATGCCGGCCGGTCCCGCGGTGGTGATCACGCCGTGGAACGCTCCGTTCATGCTGGCCACCTGGAAGGTGGCGCCCGCACTGGCCGCGGGCAACAGCGTGGTGCTCAAGCCGGCCGAGTGGTCCCCGCTGTCGGCTTCGTTGCTGGCCGACCTGACGGTGGAGGCCGGACTGCCGCCCGGGGCCTTCAACCTGGTGCAGGGAATCGGCGCCGAGGCCGGTGCGGCTCTGACCGCGGATCCTCGGGTGCGGCGCACCAGCTTCACCGGCTCGCCGGAGACGGCCCGCCGCATCGGCGCGGCTGCGGCGGCCAACATCGTGCCGTTCACGGCCGAGTTGGGCGGCAAGGGTCCGCTCATCGTGTTCGCCGACTGCGATCTTGAGGCCGCCGCCGAGCAGGCCGCGGCCCAGTACGAGGACTCGGGCCAGGTGTGCCTGGCCGGGACCCGCCTGCTGGTGGAGGCATCGATCCTCGACGACTTCCTGGAGGCACTGCGAGTCCGCACCGAAGCCCACGTGCTGGGCGACAGCCGCGACGACTCGACCACCATCGCGCCGATGGTCCATCCCGACCATCTGGCCAGGGTTGAGGGCTTCGTGCAGCGGGCCCGAGCGGCGGGCGACACCGTGGTGTGGGGCGGCCGCCGCTGCGCCGACTCCCTCCACTACGAACTCACCCTGATCGAGCCGGCCTCCAACGACTCCGAGATCGTCCAGCGCGAGGTCTTCGGCCCGGTGCTGACCATCCAGGCCTTCGCGACCGAGGCCGAGGCGGTGGACTTGGCCAACTCCACCCGCTACGGCCTGTCGGCCATCGTCTACACGGGCTCAGCCGACCGGGCCGAGCGGGTCGGCACCGCGGTGCGGGCCGGGATCGTGTGGACCAACACCTTCCTGGTCCGAGATCTGGCCGCCCCCTTCGGCGGCTGCGGCCTATCCGGTATAGGCCGCGAGGGCGGCGACCACGCCCTCGACTTCCACAGCGACCTAAAGACCCTCATCCTCGCGGACAACACCACCGCGTAGGAGGTCTAGAACATCCGGCCCTCTATGCGGCTGGCGGCCAGCCACATCTCGATGTCGTGGATCGCCTGGGCCATGGCCTGGCCGATGAGGTCCAGCTTGCGGACCTGCTCGATGCGGTCACGGACGCCGGCCAGCTCCCGCTTCGGCAGCAGCTGGCTCAGAATGCCGCAGGCGTCCGCCAGGCAGATGATCACGATGTCGCGGGGGTCGGGGATCTCGTCGCTGAGGAGCACACCCAGGATCCGCAGCTTCACCTCGCGCTCCTCGGTGCCGTCGATCACCGGATAGCGCCGGGACCGGAACACCCACAGGAACCGCTCGTCGTGCTGCTCGAGGATGCCGCGCTCGACCAGGCGGGCCAGCGCCCCCTCCCGGATCTCGTCGGCCTGCCGGGCCGTCTGCTCCACCCAGTAGCGGGCGTCGTGCTGCTCACCGGCCGCGATCATCTCCAGCGTCGGGTCGAGCAGGCTGTCGCCCACCGGCGTGGAGTCGATCAGGACGAGGTTCTCGGGGTCGGTGTCGATCCGGTTCTCCAGAGCCAGATCCATGAGCACGGCGCCGGCCAGCGCATGCTGCATCGACATCACCGGCACCGACACGAACTTGCCGTCCTCGTCCCGCAGTGTCAGCAGGACGATCTCCTCTGCGAATCTCAGCATGGCACCCTGTGTATCACATGATCCGCCATTGCGGACACACAACCGCGACCGGAGGATCCGGCCTCAGAAGTCCTCGTCGAAGGAGACCTCGCCCTCCACGCCCACCTGATAGGCGGACACGGTGCGCTCGAAGAAGTTGGAGAGCTCCTGCACGTCCTGAAGCTCCATGAAGGAGAACGGGTTACGGCTGCCGAAACGCCTCCGCAAGCCGAGCTGCATCAGGCGCTGGTCGGCCACGTACTCCAGGTACGACCGGGTGTCGGCCACCGACATGCCGGGCACGCCCTCGCCCAGCAGGTCCGCCGCGAATTGGTGCTCCGCGTCCACCGCCTCGGCCAGCATGTCGCTGATGTCGCGGCTCAGTTCGTCGTCGAACAGGTCGGGCTCCTCGCTGCGCACCGTGCGGATCACCTCGAAGGCGAAGTTCATGTGCATCGACTCGTCGCGGAACACCCAGTTGGTGCCGGCGGCCAGCCCGTTGAGCAGGCCCTTGGACCGCAGGAAGTACACGTAGGCGAAGGCGGCGAAGAAGAACAGGCCCTCGATGCAGGCCGCGAAGCAGATCAGGTTCATCAGGAACCGGCGCCGGTCGGCTGCGGTGCGGAGCGGCCCGTCGCCGACGGAGTCCATCCACTTGAAGCAGAACTCCGCCTTGGCCCGAATCGACGGGATGTTCTCGATGGCGGCGAACGCTTCGGCCCGCTCGTCGTGGTCGGGGATGTAGCTGTCGAGGAGGTTGAGATAGAACTGCACGTGCAGCGCCTCTTCGAAGAGCTGGCGCGACAGGTACATCCGGGCCTCGGGCGCGTTGATGTGCTCATAGAGGTTGAGCACGAGGTTGTTGGCCACGATCGAGTCGCCGGTGGCGAAGAAGGCCACCAGCCGCCGTATCAGATGCTTCTCGGCCGGCATGAGCTTGCGGTCAAGGTCGACCAGGTCGTCGGAGAAGTCGATCTCGTCGACGGTCCAGGTGTTCTTGATCGCGT
>VXNG01000079.1 GCA_009840695.1 Acidimicrobiaceae bacterium | reverse complement strand
ACGCGTTGATCCTCGACCCGATGCTGGCCACCGGCGGATCCTGCGTCCACGCCCTAGAGACGCTGAGGGCCAGCGGCGCGGCACGGGTCACCGCGGTGTGCGTGCTGGCCGCTCCCGAGGGGATCGAGCGGGTGCGCGAATCGGGGCTGGCCGACGCTGTCTGCGTGGCCGCCGTCGACGAGTCGCTCGACCACAACGGGTTCATCCTGCCGGGACTCGGCGACGCCGGAGACCGCCAGTTCAACCTGTCGTGACCCGGATCTGGAACGGCCGGCCGGGTTCGGGCAGCGCCTGATGAGCCGGCTCGTCGCGGTCGCGCCCGACACCCGGCCCGTGATGTATGACGCGTTCGCGGCCGCGGTGCGCGACGCCGGTGGTGAAGTCGCGGACCTAGCCGATGCCCAGGCGCTGATCTGGGCCGACCCGTACGCGGCCGGCATGTACCCGGAGGTGATCGCGGCGGCCCCGTCGGTGGAATGGGTGCAACTTCCCTACGCGGGCATCGAGCCGTTCCTCGACTATCTCGACACCCGCTTCACGTGGACCTGCGCCAAGGGCGTGTACGCCGATCCGGTGGCCGAATGGGTGATGGCCGCGCTGTTGATGGGCCTGCGGGACTTCCATCTGTTCGCGGCGGCCGACTCGTGGTGCGCCGAGTCGGGGCGCAACCTGTTCGGGACCCGGATCACCGTGCTGGGCGGCGGCGGCATCACCCGGTCGCTCATGCGGCTGCTGGAGCCGTGGGGCTGCCGGGTGACGGTGGTGCGGCGCTCTGCAGAGGCGTTCGAGGGCGCCGTGCGGACGATGACGCTGGCTTCGGTGCAAGAGGCGGTGGCGGGTGCCGACGCCGTGGTGGTGGCGCTGGCGCTGACCGACGAGACCCGCGGCGTGGTGGACGGAGCGCTGCTGGAGTCGATGGGGCCGCAGTGCTGGCTGGTGAACGTGGCCCGCGGCGGGCATGTGGACCACGCCGCGCTGGAGGCCGCGCTGCGGTCGGGAACCATCGCGGGGGCGGTCCTGGACGTGACCGAGCCCGAGCCGCTGCCCGACGAATCAGGGTTGTGGGCCCTGCCGAACTGCGTGATCACGCCCCACATAGGCAACACCCGCGAGATGGGTCTGCCCCTGATCACCAACCGGGTGCGCGAGAACGTGCGCCGCTGGCTGGCCGGCGAGGATCTCCTAGGCCTAGTCGACGTAGCCCTCGGCTACTGATTCTCCCCGTTAGAGCGATTGGGCTTGACATAGGTTTTTTGGTAGTGCAAACTAGTTTGTATTGCAAACAACCGGGAGGGCGATAGATGGAGACATTCGACGAGGGCGCAGACGCCCTGAGCGCAGAGGAGAGTTGGCAGTCCATCCACGCCACGATGGACAACGTCCGGAGTTCCATGTACGTGGCCGGGATGGCGACGATCCTGCTGATGTGGGGCGTGATCCTGGCCGTGGGCTACCTCACCATGTACGCCCTGTACTCATATGCACCCGACTTTGCCGATGAGAAGCCGTGGATCTTCGGTGTTCTGTGGTGGGTTCTCGGGCCGGTCGGAGGGGTCTCAAGCGGCATCATCGGAAGCCGTGCCAGCCGACGTCTCTCATACGGTGCCGCGGGTCGCCGGGCCGGAATCCGTGTGTGCCTCTTCTTCGTCACGACGGTCGTGGCGATGTTCCTCATACTGGGAGTCGCAGGAGTGCTGGACGATCCGGGAGCGGACAACGGGAAGACCCTGACAGCCTCGATCGCCGGCTTTGTGGCCCTGTCGTACATCCTGTTCGGGATAATGACCCGGGCGGTGATCGCCCTTGCAGGCGCCGGCTTCGCAGTCGTTTTCTTCGTCCCGCACTACCTGCTGGACGATGCGGCACTGGGCGTGACGGGCGTGTTGAGCCTGGTGGTGTTCGGCCTTGCCTTCTTATGGATCCGCAGGACCGGGGAGTGGTAAACAATCCGGTGAGAGAAGAGTCCTTACCGGCTGGCGAGGCGATAGTCCTCGACGAGACCATCCATCAGCCGACCCGGCTGCGGATCATGACGCTGCTGGTTTCTGTGCCGGAACCGGACCTGCTGGCCTATGGATTCATCCAGCAGACCCTGGATCTGACCGGCGGCAACCTCACCATCCATCTGCGCAAGCTCGAGGCCGCGGGCTATCTGGGGATCACCAAGGAGTTCCAGGATTCCAAGCCCCGCACCTGGATACAGGCGACGGTGTCCGGGCGACAGGCCTACGCCGACTACCTGTCAAGCCTCCAGAGGACCTTGGGCCTACGCATGAGCGAACCGCAATAGCTAGCGGCTCCGCTCGTGTGCGGCCAGATAGCGCACGCCCAGCCAGGATCCGAGCATGCCGCCGGCGGTGGAGAGGGCCAGGTCGCCGACGGTGTCGCCGTAGGTGAGGGCCAGGCCACCGCCGGCGCCGGTCTCGGCCACGATCCACTCCGCGATCTCCCAGCCCACGATGGCCAGCGCGCCGATGCCTGCGCCCAGCAGCCAGGCGTCGCGGCCGGACATCGCTGCCGTGGAGCCGCCCCGGCGATAGCGCCAGGCGTGGAATGCGGCCACCAGGAGTATCCAGTTGATGGTGTGCAGCACGTCGTCGGTGGCGTCGTAAGCGTCGTAGAGCCCGGCGAGGTTGCCGAGAGTGTCCAGCAGGAAGGGCGCCACCACCAGCACGTCCGCGGTGGCCGGATAGGGCCGGAAGCGCCGTCGCCACGCCAGCGGCACAATCGCGGCCGACAGCATGAACAGCGGGAACCTGAACGCCATGCCCTTACCCTCGAGCTGGTCCAGCGGCACCGTCAGAGCGACCACGAAGGCCAGTGCCAGCGCCACCTTCATTCCCATGGCTGCCCAGGTGGCGCCGCGGCCAGCATCCAGACGTTCAGCGCCACTGCTCACAGACCGCCACTCTACGAGCGCCGGCCAGCCCGAGGGCTCGCGCCGCCGGGCATTCTAAGTATCAGAATATTCTGTAGTATTACATTGCAAAGAATGTTGCTTGCTGATATTGTCTCGGACCATGGAGGCAGCACTCCTCACGATGATCGCTGCAATGTTCGTCGCCGTGCTCGGCAGCATTTACGAACAGCGCCGGGAGGGAGCCAAGATCCGCGACCAGGTGAACGACAAGCTGGACGAGAACACCGAGGCTCTGCGAGAACTGGCCTCCCGGACCACGGTCCTCGAGGCCAGCCACCAGCACCTGCTCCAGGACTTCGCAGAGCACCGCCGCATGACCGAGAAGAACTTCGCGGAAGTCAACGGCGGCCTCGCCGACGCCCGCGAGCGGCTGGCCCGCATAGAGGGACATCTGGGCATCGGCATTCCGCCACCGAACGCGGCCGAGAGTTAGGGCCGGTCGATCCCGGCGCCTGATGGGTCCTAGTTCAAGAGGCTGCGGAGCTCCGCCAGGCGGGGGGCGACCAGGTTGGCGATGATGCTGGGCCACTCGGCCGGTGAGGCCAGGACGGCCTCGCCCCAGAGCGCTCGGCCGGCCATGAAGCCGGAGCAGCCCGCGGCCACGGCGGCCGCGACCTGGTCGCGGTAGGACTCGAAGTTGCCGCCGCCCGACAGCAGGGTCCACGGCATGTGGCAGCGCTCGGTGATCTGGGTGCAGGCTGCGGTCCATGCGCTGCGGTCGGGTTCGTGCACCGGGTCCACCGGGAAGGGCAGCTTCAGCAGGTGCGGGTCCATGGCAGCGAACCGTTCGACCGTCTCGATCACGATGGCGCGGCGGGTGCCGGGGTCGCTCAGCCCGTAGAACAGCGGCTCTAGCACCAGCGGGATCCCCACCCGGCGGCACTCGGCGAGAATCTCGGCCGCCACT
>VXNG01000132.1 GCA_009840695.1 Acidimicrobiaceae bacterium | reverse complement strand
AGCCGGCCAAGGACCTGAACATCACCTGGCAGCCGATCAGCCTGTTCTTCAAGAACGACCCCGATCCCGAGGGCGACTACTACACGCACTCCTACTTCAGCCTGAGGCTGATGAGGGTGCTGGAGTCGGTCCGGGAAGCCGAGGGCGACGACGCGGTGGGGCCGCTGTACTGGGAGTACGGCCGGCGCCTGCACCACGACGGTGTGCGGGAGTTCCCTGTGGCCGATGCGCTTGAGGCCGTCGGCTACGACACCTCGCATGCGGCTGCCTTCGACGACGACTCGTGGGACCCCGAGATCCGCAAGCGCATGGACGAGGGCCTGGCCCTATGCGGCGACCAGGTGGGCACCCCGATGATCGCCCTCAAGGACCGCAACGGCGACAAGCAGGGCTACTTCGGCCCGGTCATCACCCGGGTGCCGCCCCCCGAGGACTCCCTGGCCATGTGGGACGCCCTAGTGGCCATGATGAACGTGTCCGGTTTCTGGGAGCTCAAGCGCACCAGAACCGAGCGCCCCGAGTTCGGCCCCCGCCCCTAAGGCGGTCATCGCCTCCTAGCCCCAGAGGGCGCAGATCGGTATCGCTTCGATGCGCTCGTCGAGCCGGAATCGGGCAGGGCCGGTGTGCAGCACCGCTCCCGCCTTGAATCTGTCGCCGAGCCGATCACGCAGCCACGCCAGGTGGCGGGCGTGCGTACGCGTGGGCGCACTGTGCGCCTTTATCTCGACACCGATGACGCCGCGTGCGCCCAGATCGGCGATCAAGTCCACCTCATGGCGACCGTCGCGGTCGCGCAGGTGGTACAGGCGGGGCCGCATCGGATCCACCGCGATCTCAGCGCGCAGCTGGTTCGTCACGAACGTGTCCATCAACCGGCCGAGGAGATCGCCGTCGCTCATGACCACGCTCAGATCGGCGCCGACGGCCGATCCCCACAGGCCGGTGTCGGCGACAAACCGTTTCGGCCCGCGGGCCAGACGCTTGAGGCGGTTGCTGCTCCACGCCGGAAGCTCGGCGACGACACCGAGATCGCGGAGCAGCTTCGTGTATGCGAGCGACGTGCGCCTGTCCAAGCCAGCCGCTTGGTAGAGGGTCGTGTCGTTGACGATCCCGGCGGAGTTGAGCGCATAGGCCTGGAAGAACTCGGCCAGACGCTTAGGATCGCCGCCGTAGCGCCCGGCGGCGCGCTCGTGGGTGAGCAGCTGATCCAAGTAGCTGTCGAGCCAGCCGGCCCGGACACTGCCGACCAGTTCGATGGCCGGCTCGGGGAAGCCGCCGCGCAGCGCTATCTCCGCATAGCCGCGCAGGTCGGGAGGATCGCTCGGCAAGGTCAGCGGCTCGGCTGCCAGCAAGGCGCTCAGAAATGGTCGCGGGGGTGTCGAGAGCTGCTCGCGCACCGTCAGGGGGTGCATCGCGATGCGGATGAGACGGCCTGTCCCCGGCCACAGGGCCGGATCAGCGTCGGAGCGGACCGAGCCCGTCAGAATGAACCGCCCCGCCCGGCGCTCGGCGTCCACAGCCCGCTTGACGGCGCCGAGCACCCCAGGGCACGCCTGCCACTCGTCGAGCAGCACCGGCTCGGGCCGATCCCGAAGAGCGGCGTCGGGATCGGCCTCGAACGGAAAGGCCTCGCGCTCGTTGTCGAGCGACACAACGCTCGCAGCGTGGCGTCGAGCGGTGGTTGTCTTGCCCGAGGCGCGGGCACCGGTGATCATCACCGCCGGCGCGGAGGACAGCACCTCGGCGATCCAGGGATCGACTAGGCGCTCAAGATAGCGGTCCACATACGCATACTACCAGGTGCGCATCCATCAATGTCGCTTTGGCGCACATTCAAATGTCGGTTTAGCGCATCTTTGGATGCTGTTTTAGCGCATCTATCGGGCCCGTCTCAATCGCAGGGGCAAGGGGGTGAGATTGCCCGCTCGCCTGTTCATGCCCCGCTCTGCCTCCAAAGCAACACCTTAGATTGTCATGACAATCTAAAGTTGCACGGTTGGCCCAGCCTCCGGGTTACGGCCCACAGAAGTGTGACCAAACAGCCTCGGCCTTGACCGGGCCGATGCCCCTGACCGCTTCGAGTTCGGCCCGGCTGGAGAACGGCTGGGCGTCGACCAGCCTGGCTGAGAGCACCTCGCCGATGCCGGGCACCGCGTCGTACTGAGCAGCGGTCATGCCCGCGATCACGCACTCGTCGGGAGGAGCGGCAGTGGTCGTGGGCGGGGAGGTCGTCGTCGGCGGGGAGGTCGTCGTCGTGGTCGACGGCTCGGCCGAGAACCCGGGCGCCTGATCGCCGCATCTGGCCAGCGTTGCGGCCAGTACGTCCGCTTCGGCCTGGTCCACAGTGAGGCCCCACGCCGACTTGACCGTTGCCGTGACCCGAGCCAGGAAGCAGCGTCCAGCCGACGTAACCCTGTACCCGCCACCGCATGCCGACGACGAGGCGATGTCGGCGTCTGACCACTCGAAGATGTCGTCTCCGCCCTTGGACTTGTTCACGCAGGCCCGCGACGCCACGTGGTTGTCCGGATCCTGGCTGAACCGCTGCTTCTGGCCCGCGGGCCAGGCCCAGCCGCCCGACTCGTGGGCCTCGTGCAGGGCCACCACATGGTCGACGTTGCAGGTGTCTATGGGAGTGCCGGTGTAGGGATCCGGTGAGCCGACCGCCCCACTGCAGATGCCGCTGTTGTGCGGCCCCCAGTCATCGCGGTCATAGCCGACGTCGTACTCGGCCGCCACGGGAAGAGACACGGACGGCACAGACACCTCGACCACCTCCGCCTCAGGCACAGACGTCGTCGGAACCTCCGCCTCAGGCACAGACGTCGTCGGAACCTCCGCCTCAGGCACCTCCGCCTCAGGCACAGACGTCGTCGGAACCTCCGCCTCAGACACCTCCGCCTCAGACACCTCCGCCTCAGGCACAGACGTCGTCGGAACCTCCGCCTCAGGCACCTCCGCCTCAGGCACAGACGTCGTGCTCTCAACGTCGGCGGTGGATGTCGTCGAAGCTGACGCGGTATCCGCCGCCTGAGGGGCTGACGTCACGGGAGTCGACGTCGTCAGTGCGGGAGCCGTGACCGGCTCAGGACCGTCCTGGGACCCACAAGCCGAAGCGCCTAGCAGCAGGAGTGCGGCTGCAATCCGCGTCAACCAGCCAAGCCGGGACACGCGCCCGCCTGAGCTGCTTATTGCTCGGGTGGTACCTCCGGGGCTAAGGAGCAAGCGGGACAGTCTCAACCGGCTCACCTCTTAGCGCGGCGAGGATCTTGGCGACCACCTGGACTGAGACGTCGCGCTGGGCCGCGCCGGTGCTGGCGCCGAGGTGGGGGGTGTGGACGACCCTGGGATGGCCGATCAGGGGATGATCCGGGCCGGGGGGCTCCTGGTCGTACACGTCGAGGCCCAGCCCTCCTAGGCGGCCGTCGTCGAGGGCGGCACGGGCCGCCGCGGAGTCGATCAGGCTGCCCCGGGCTGCGTTGACCACGATCGCGCCCGGCTTGATGGTCGCGAACGCGGCCTCGTCCAGCAGAGCCGAGCCGTCCTCCTGAGCTACTGCGTGGAGGCTCACGAAGTCGGATGCGGCCAGCAGTTCGGGCAGCTCGACCATCCTGGCCCCGTGCTCGGTGGCCACTTCGGCCGGTATGTACGGATCGGTGGTCAGCACGGCCATCTCGAAGGCGAGCGCCCGGTGGCCCACCGCCCGTCCGATGCGGCCGAAGCCGACCAGGCCCAGCGTGGCCCCGGCCAGCTGCACGCCGACGTACTGCTTGCGGTCCCAGTTGCCGTCCGCCAGCGAGTTGTGGGCGTCGGTGATGCGCCGGGCCGTCGCCAGCATCAGCGCG
>VXNG01000202.1 GCA_009840695.1 Acidimicrobiaceae bacterium | reverse complement strand
TTTCCTCTGCCTTTCGGGGGAGTTGTCCGGTTCTGAGCGTTGCCAGTATCCGAAGCGAATATGAGCGGTCGGTTATGCCCGGATCAGGGTCGCGCTAGGGCTCTCGGGCGGGGAGTTCCACCGTGAAGCGGGTGCCGGTGGGCTGGCGGGCGGTCACGCTGACCTTGCCTCCCATGGTCTCGGTCAGCTGGGCCACGATGGTCAATCCCAGGCCTGAGCCGGACTCCTTGGGCTGGGGCTTGCGGCGGGCCACATACAGGCGCTCGAATACGTGGGGCCAGTCCTCCTCGCTGATGCCGGGACCGTCGTCGTCCACTGTGATGACGGCCCGGGCATCTTCGCCCCGGCCGTGCGCCCGGTACCCCACCTGCACTTCCGAATCGGCGAACCTGACGGCGTTCTGAACCAGGTTGGCCACTACTTGTGCCACCCGCACGGGATCGCACCAGGCGGTGACGGGTCCATCGTTGACCACCCGCAGTTCGACGTTCCGATCGGCCGCGCTGCGGGCGAATCCGGTGCAGACCTCTCGCCCCACCGCGACCACATCTGTCAGGTGGTATTCCAGCGTGAACTCGCGGGCATCCAGCCGGGCTAGGTCCAGCAGGTCGCCCACCAGGCGTTCCAGGCGGATCGCTTCTGCGACGATGACCTCGGCCGCATGCTCCCGGTTGCCCGCGGTACCGTCGGCGATGGCCTCGCCGTATCCCCGGATGGAGGTGAGCGGGGTGCGCAGGTCGTGGGATATGGACATCAGGAACCGGCGCTCCAGACTCTGGGACCGTTCCAGCGACTCGGCCATCTCGTTGATCGACGCCGACAGGTCGGTGATCTCGTCCGGGCGACCCTCGCCGGTCGGTACCCGGGCGCTCAGGTCGCCGCCCGCGATCAACCGGGTGGCATCGCGGGCCTGGCGGAGAGGCCGGGCCAGTCGACGGCTCAAAATCACAGCCACCGCTGCTCCCAAGGCCAGCGATATCGCCGCCGACACCCCGAACCATCGCAGGACCGCTCCGAGGAACTGATCGGCCGGGTCGGTCAGGACCACGGCGATTGTCACCGGGCCGGTCTGCTCGATCGCAGCCGCCCACGCCGTGGAGCCCCGGATCCCGCTGATCGGTTCTTCAGCTCCCGAGGCCAGGGGCTGCAGGTCTGAGGGCAGCACGCTCTCCGGCAACCGGCCGACGAACGCGCCATCCTCGAGGAGCAGGACGGCTACATCCATGCGATTGAGATTCTCAGCCGCCCGGACCAGGTGCGAGTTCAGGTGAGCGCTGTCTCCATCCTCGTCGAAGTGGACTGTCCCCATCAGGCTGGCCAGCACGTCGGCCTCCTGCTCCAGCACCTGCTGGATCGCGTTGCGATCAGCTCGACGCACAAGGGCCAGCGTCACCGTGCTGGCCAGCAGCAGCGCCACAGCCACCGTTCCCACCACGGCGATGGTCAGCCGTCGCTGCATCGTCCTGCTGCCTCAGTCCAACCGGTAGCCCACGCCCCGGACCGTGGTGACCCGCAAGGCGGTGCCCAGCTTCTTGCGGAGTTGGAGCACATGGACGTCGACGGTTCGTTCGTCGCCCACCCAGTCGTATCCCCACACGCCATCCAGCAACTGTCGGCGGCTGAGGGCCAGCCCCAGGTTCTCAGCCAGATACTGGAGCAGGTCGAACTCCCGGGCGGTGAGCGACACCGGGTCGCCTCCCGACCGCACCTCACGGCGGGCAGTATCCACCTCGACCTCTCCGACTTCCAGGATCGGGGGAAGGGTGGCCCGGGACGCGCCGTCGCTGCGTCGCAGCACAGCCCGAACCCTCGCGACCAGCTCACGGGGGGAGAACGGCTTGGTCACGTAGTCGTCGGCCCCGAGCTCCAGCCCGACGATCCGATCGATCTCGCCGTCACGGGCCGTGAGCATGATGACGGGCACATCCGAGAAGGCCCGCACCTCACGGCAGAGCTGGATGCCGTCAACGTCGCCGGGCAGCCCGATGTCGAGGATGACGATCTTGGGCCTGTGCTGCTTGATGATCTCCAAGCCTGTCGAGCCGTCAGATGCCTGAAACACCCGGTAGCCGTCCTGGCGCAGGTACATGTCCACCAGGCCGGCGATGTTGGGATCGTCCTCTACCAGCACGACGACCGGTTCTTCCTCTCTCCTCACAGCTTGCCATGCTCCCACAGTCATGTGATCAAACGGTTAAGGAATGTGAGGAAACGGCTAAGTGTCGGCAGCGTCGCCAGTGTCTAACCCTCAATTCTCTTGGATTTGGCTGCCCGGATACGCTGCGTCGCCGTGAGGCGCCTCGTGTGCTGGGCTCCACCGACGTGGACGACGACCCCATGAAGCGACTGACCGCTGTGTTCTTGGTGCTGGGGTTGGTGCTTGGGTCCTGCACCTCGAGCGACAGGGGGTCCACCGGCGCGGAGGTCGGTCTTCTGGATGAGGTCAGAGCCAGGGGCGAGCTGGCGTGCGGGGTGTCGGGCACAACGGTGGGGTTCTCCGAGAGTCAACCTGACGGTTCCTATTCGGGCTTCGACGTCGACTACTGCCGGGCCGTTGCCGCCGCCGTGCTGGGCGACGCCGATGCGGTGGTGTTCGTGCCGTTGGGGTCCTCTGAGCGGTTCGGTGCGGTGCGGAGTGGGCAGGTGGACGTGCTGTTCCGCAACACCACTGTCACTCAGAACCGCGACAGCGCCGAGGGCGTGGACTTCGGGCCGGTGATCTTCTATGACGGGCAGCAGTTCATGGCTCGGGCTGCGGACGGCTACGCCGAGTCCTCGACGGTGGCCGACCTGGCCGGGGCGGTGGTGTGCGTCAACGCCGGCTCCACCACGGAGTTGAACCTCACCGACGCAGCCGCCAACGCCGGGGTGCAGATCACCGTCAGGAGCCTCGAAGGCCGCGACCTAGTAGTGGAGGACTTCATCTCCGGTTCCTGCGACGCGATGACCACCGACGGCTCCGGCCTGGTGGGCCGCTGGTCCACCCAGCAGCCCGAGGGTCAGCGGTGGGTGATCTTCCCGCCGACCCCGATCTCGAAGGAGCCGCTGGCACCGGCCTATGCGCACGACGACCCGCAGTTCGGCGACGTGATCGACTGGGTTGTGTACGCCACCATCATTGCCGACGAGAAGGGGATCACCGGGGCCAACGTCGAATCAATGGCTGCCGATCCGCCTGACGTCGAGGCCGCCCGCCTGCTGGGGTCGGAGGGGGAGTTGCAGACTGCGATGGGTCTGGCCCCGGACGCGTTCTACGAGGTCATCAAGCAGGTCGGGAACTACAGCGACATCTTCGACCGGCACCTGGCACCGGTCGGGTTGAGCCGCCAAGGCACCGTCAACGCAAGCTGGCTAGACGGCGGCCTCATCTACGCTCCGCCGGCCCGATGACGGGGTTCGTCTGATGCCTCGACCGAGACAGTCGAGGCTTCTTGCGTCGGTCGTCGTCCTGCTGCTGGTTGCCGCCTCGGGGTGCCGCAGTCAGGACGTCTCGTCCCCGGCACCACTGGCCGAACCGATCCCACCTGTGGAATCGAATGCTCCGGAGGCCCCTGAGGGGACCGTCGCCAGTCCGACCCCGGCCCCTGAGCCCGCCGAGGCGGTGGACACCACGCCCACCACGAGCCATCCGGCGGAGGCGCCTGCTCCGGCGGAGGCGTCTACTCCTGCGGAGCCCGACGCCCCGGGTGAAGCCGACGCGACCGGTATGGGGCTTGAGGGCCTGGAGGGGCGCTGGGAGGGCGAGATCTCCATACCGGGACCCACCGGTCTGCCCTTCGCGGTGGACATGACCGCATCCGACGACGATCTTCGAGCGACGATCGACATCCAGGGCGTGTCCGGCCTTCCGCTGTCGAACGTC
>VXNG01000084.1 GCA_009840695.1 Acidimicrobiaceae bacterium | reverse complement strand
TGGAGGCGATGGTCTCGCCTGTGGGGCTGACGCAGCCGTTCCCGCCGTCGACCTCAAGCAGCTTCGCGCCGGTGGAGTTGACGGCGAAAGCGAAGCCGACCCAGCCCAGGCTGGTGTCGCTGGACTGGATGCCCTGAAGGATGACGTTGTCATCGCCGGAGGGGACGTAGTCGGTGCGGGTGGTGGCCTCGACTCCGGCTTGCTCCGCGAGGTCCTCGAGGACGATCTCGACGAAGGAGTCGAAGGTTCCGGATTCCTCGCCCGGCCCGAATATGTCCAGCGGGGCGTCGGGTAGCCCGGGTGAGGCCTCGGCCCAGTTGGTGGTGCCCTCGCCGTTGGGGCCGATGAGGTCGAAGAGCTGGTCGAAGGTCAGGCACTCGACGGCGTCGTTGTCTTCACTGGTCATCACCGCGATGCCGTCCACGCCCACCTTGAGTTCGATGATGTTGTTGATGCCGTTGGCGAGGCAGTCTTCCTTCTCGGCGCCCTTGATCTGGCGGGAGGCGTCGGAGATGTCGGTCTCGCCCTCGCAGAACAGCTTGAAGCCGTCACCGGTGCCGGGACCGTCCACGGTGACGGAAATGTCCGGCGCCACGTCCTCGAACAGCTCTGCCACCCGGATCGAGATCGGCTCCACTGTGGACGAGCCCGAGATGTTCACCGCGCCCGTCGTGGCTTCACTCGCGTCCTCGTCGTCCCCGCCGCATGCTGCGGCGACGAGCGAGAAGCTCACGAGAATCACCGGCAGCCAGAGGAGTTGGCGCCTTGAGTTGCCCACCTGGTTGTCCCTCCCGGAAATCGCATGGCGGGCCCGCACCAATCGCGAGCCGCAGGCAAGCTACGCGAGTCAAGGTTTCAGAAGGCCTCGGCCACCGTGAACCGGGAGTGAATGCCGGTAAACGGCGGGTGAATTTTGTTAGCCGAGGCTGTCCAGCGCTTCCTGCAGGCGGCTCTTGTTGAACTGGCCGACCTTCTCGATCTCTGTCGCGCCCGTGCCGTCTAGCAGTATCAGATCGGGGTTGCCGGCGCGGTAGTGGCGCCACGCCTCGAAGGATTCGCCCCAAAGCATGTTGGGCGGACCGCCGGCCGAGGCGAGGAAGCTCTCGGCCTGGGCGAGGGTGTCCGAGCCGCCCACGCCTATGACGATGACTCTGCCCTCGTTGTCTCGGGCGAACTGCCCGACCGGCGAGGCCTCTCGCCGGCAGATCGGTCAATGCGGGGCCCAGAACCAGAGCAGCAGGGGTGTCGAGCCGTCCGCGAAGTCTCGGAGGTTGACGGTGGCTCCCGTGCGCAGGTCGATCATGTCCTGAGCCGGCACGTCGATCTCGACGACCGGCGCGGCGGTGGTCGTCGGCGCGGCTGTGGTGGTGGGGGCTGCGGTTGTGGTGGGTGCGGCGGTGGTCGTTGGGGCTGCTGTGGTTGTGGGAGCGGCCGTAGTGGTGGTCTCGGCTGCTGCTTGGGCTGCGGCCTCAGCGGCTGCGGCTTGGGCCGCAGCTTCGGCTTCTGCAGCTGCGGCTAGGGCTTCGGCCTCGGCCGCTACGGCTTGTGCTTCGGCCTCGGCGATCGCGGCCAGAGCGGCGGCCTCGGCCTCGGCGGCAGCTGCCAGCGCGGCGGCTTCGGCGGCGGCTGCCTGCGCGGCTGCCTCAGCCTCGGCGGCCTCGGCTTCGGCTTGGGCCTGCGCCAGCTGCTGCTCGAGTTCGTCGACCACTTCCGGGTCCACAGTTCCCTCAGGCTCTGCTTCGGCAGCCGCCAGCGCGAGTTCGGCCTCGGCAGCCTTGGCGGCTGCGGCTTCGGCTTGGGCTTGAGCCTCGGCTTCTGCGGCCGCTTCAGCCTCAGCGGCTGCTTCGGCCTCCGCGGCGGCTTGGGCGGCCGCTTCGGCTTCGGCTTGAGCTGCGGCCTCGGCGGCTGCGGCCTCGGCGGCTTCAGCCGCGGCCGCGTCGGCCTCGGCTTGAGCCTGCTCGACCGCGGCCTGATCCTCGGCGCTGGCAGTGGGGGACTCGACGGTGGCACCGGTGCCGGGGTCGGTCTCGCTGCCGCAGGCGGTGGCAGGCAGGGCAATGGCCAGGACCACGACAACGACCCGGAATGCGTGCGGCATCTTCATGGCTCAGGTCAGGGTAGCCAGCCGATCGCTGAGGCTTGCCGCGTCGAAGCTGCCGGGGCCGTCGTCGACCAGGTTGCCTGCGCTGTCCAGCAGTCGGACGCTCGAGTTCCTCGAGACATCGAAGTGGCGCCAGGACTGGTTGGAGTCGCTCCAGAGCATGGGGAAGGTGGTTCCGGTCTGGTCCACGAAACGCTCGGCGTAGGCGAGGTCGTCCTGAGCGCCGATACCCACCACCATCACCTTGCCGGCGTTGTCCTGAGCGAACTGCTCAAGGGCCGGAGCCTCTCTCCGGCAGGTCGGTCAATGGGGCGCCCAGAACCAGAGCAGCAGGGGCGTCTCGCCGCTGGCCACCGACTGGAGGTTGACGGTCTTGCCCGTGTACACGTCGATCATGTCCAGGGCGGGCACGTCACCGGCCGCGCTGGCCGCTGCATCCGCGGCCGCCGCATCGGTCCCCGTGGAGGCTGGTTCGGCGGTGGTTGGAGCGTCGTCGGCCCCGCAGGCCACCGCAATGAGGGAGACGATCGCAGCGCACATGAGGAGTCGGACTCTCATTCGTCCTTCCTCTTGCCGCGAGCCTTCTGCTCTTTCTTCCATGCCCGCACCCGTTGTAGCGCTTCCGGGCTGTCGATGTCGGCCACCGACCGCGGCTCGCCGTCGGCGAAGGCTCCGGCCTGCGCCTCCCAGCCGTCGGGACGGACGCCGAAGCGCTTGGCGAGGATGGCGGTCAGGATCCGGGCCTTCTCGTCCCCGTAGCCGGGAAGGTCGCGCAGCCGCCGGAAGAGTTCCTCTCCGGTGGCGGCGCCGGCCCAGACAGCAGCGGCATCGCCGTCGTAGTGATCGGCGACATGTCGGCACAGGGCCTGCATCCTTGAGGCCATCGAGCCCGGGAACCGGTGCAGCGCCGGCTTGGTCCTCACCAGGTCGGCAAAGGCGTCGGGATCCCGCTCGGAGATGTCGTGAGCGTCCAGGTCGGCTCCGAGCCGCTCCGACAGGCGGACGGGCCCCATGAAGGCCCACTCCATTGGGATCTGCTGGTCGAGCAGCATTCCCAGCAACAGCGCCAGCGGATCCGAGTTGACCAGGCGGTCGGCGGCCTCGTCCCCGGTGATCGCCAGGGTGCCCGTCCCGACCTGCTTCATTGTCTGGAGGATAGCCGTGCACCGGTGTCGGGGTGGCCGGGATCGTCGCGGTCCGCCTCTATTCCGTAGCGGTCCATGGCTGCGGACACCTCATCCGGTGACGCCTGGCCCGACTCCATCAAGGCTGACAGCACCGCGAGCACGATGTGGACCGAGTCGACCTCGAAGAATCGCCGGAGCGCCTCGCGAGTGTCCGAGCGGCCGAACCCGTCGGTACCGAGCACGTGTAGCGGCCTTGGAGTGAAGCGGGCGATCTGGTCGGGGACCAGTGTCATGAAGTCGGTCACGGCCACGATCGGCCCGTCCGAGTCGGTCAACTTCCGGGTTACCAGCGGCACGGCGGGCTCGGACTGGGGGTGTAGCCGGTTGCGGCGCTCGACATCGAGGGCTTCGCGCCGTAGCCGCTGGTAGGAGGTGGCGCTCCACAGCTCGGCCGACGTGTCGTGGTGCTCGGCCAGCAGTGCCTGGGCATCGAGCGCCGCGCCCACCGACGCTCCCGAGAACAGGATGGTGGCGGAGCGCTTGCGGCTCCCGGGTCCGTCGTCGAACTTGTACAGGCCGCTCGTGATGTCGGAGTCGGTCACGTGATCGGGACGGGGCGGCTGCTCGTAGTTCTCGT
>VXNG01000227.1 GCA_009840695.1 Acidimicrobiaceae bacterium | reverse complement strand
GGATGTGGACGTGGTCGTACACGCTGGGGCCGGCGCCCTCTCCGAGGTTGGCGCCAACGTTCACCCCGTCGGGCGAGAACGCGGCCTTCACCGCGGCCACCGCGTCGTGGACGGTGTCCCACAGCTCGCGACGCTCGTTGAGGTCCAGGCCCTCGAGATCTCCAACGGCCCGGTAGGGCAGGATCAGCAGGTGGCCCGTCGAGTACGGGTAGCGATTCAGGATGGCGAAGACCAGTTCGCCGCGATGCACGATGTGCGTCTTGTCGTCAGGCAGGCCCGAGTTGAGGATGGCTTCGAACAGGCTCTGGCCGTCCCCGCCGTCGGGGCCGGTTCCGGCTCCGGGAACCGTGCCCGGGATGGTGCCGGAAGAATCCGCGATCCCGGCTGCGGCTGCCTCCCGGTCCTCCATCATGGCGGGGATCCGCCAGCCGGCCCAGAGGCGCTCGACCATGTCAGCTCCGAGCCTCGACCTCGGCTGCTAAGCGGTCGGCGAAGGCCTCCAGCGGAACATCGCGTTCGGGGCTCTTGGCACCACGAGCGTTGACGCCGACCGTGCCGTTTGCGGTGTCGTCGTCGCCGACTACCAGAACGTAGGGGACCTTGGCCACCTTGGCGTTGCGCACCCGCTTGCCCAAGGGCTCCTCTGCCGGACTGACCTCGGTGCGGAAGCCTCGGGACCGCAAGGTCTCGGCTACCTCGACGGCGTAGCCCGCATGGGCCGCAGCCACCGGCAGGACCTGGGCCTGCACCGGTGCGAGCCAGGCGGGGAACGCGCCAGCGTAGTGCTCGACCAGTAGCCCGAAGAAGCGCTCCACCGCACCGAACAAGGCCCGGTGGATCATCACCGGGCGAGGACGGGAGCCGTCAGCGGCCACGTACTCCAGCCCGAAGCGCTCCGGCAGGTTGAAGTCGAGTTGGATGGTTGACAGCTGCCACGACCGGCCGATGGCGTCTCGCACGTCAACGTCGATCTTGGGGCCGTAGAAGGCGCCGGCTCCTTCGTCAATCTCGTAGGCGAGCCCGTTGGTGTCCAGTGCGGCGCGCAGCCCAGCAGTGGCCTCGTCCCACAGCGCCGGCTCCCCCACTGACTTATCCGTGGGGCGAGTGGAGAGCTTGGCCACAAAATCCGTGAAGCCAAAGGCCCGTAGCACGCTCAACACGAACTCAAGCAGCGAGGCCAGCTCCGCGGCGATGTCGTCGCGGGTGCAGAAGATGTGGCTGTCGTCCTGGGTGAACCCCCGGCTGCGTAGCAGGCCGTGCACGGCCCCCGACAGCTCGTAGCGGTAGACGGTCCCCAACTCGAACAGCCGCATGGGCAGGTCCCGGTAGCTGCGCTGCGACGATCGGTAGATCATCACGTGGAACGGGCAGTTCATCGGCTTGGGGTAGTAGTCGGTGCCGTCGACCTCCATGGGCGGGTACATGCTCTCGGCGTAGAAGTCGAGATGACCGGAGGTCTCCCACAGCACCCCCTTGGCGATGTGGGGCGAGAACACGGACTCATACCCGCCGTCGGCGTGGCGCTGGCGGGAATAGTTCTCCATCAGCGTGCGCACCAGCGCTCCCTTGGGATGCCAAACCGCTAGCCCGGGGCCCAGCTCGGTCGGCCACGACACCAAGTCGAGCTCGGCCGCCAGGCGCCGATGGTCGCGCCTTTCGGCCTCAGCCAGACGGTGCAGGTGGGCTCTGAGATCCTTGCCGGTGGCCCAAGCCGTGCCGTAGATGCGCTGCAGCATCGGGTTGCGTTCGCTGCCCCGCCAGTAGGCCCCGCTGACCCGCTGCAGCGCGAAGTGTCCCAAACGCCCGGTGGACGGGACATGAGGGCCCAGGCACAGATCCACGAACCCGGCCGCGTCGCCGTTACCGGCATCGTTCCGGTAGCAGCTGACGGTTCCACCATCCGACGCCTCCGAGGCCAGGTCGCCGCCGGCGTCCGCGCCCATGGCCACCGCCTCGATGATGGCCCGCTTGTAGGGATGCTGAGCGAACAGCTCCAAGGCGTCCTCGGCTGCCATCTCGAGCCGCCGGAAGGGCTGGTCGGCATCGATTATCTCCCGCATGCGGGCCTCGATGCGCTCCAGGTCGGCGTCGGTGAAGGTGCCGCCGTCGGGCAGCTCGAAGTCGTAGTAGAAGCCGTGCTCGATGGGCGGCCCGATGGCGAAGGTGGCCCCCGGGTACAGGTCCAGCACCGCCTGGGCCAGCACGTGGGCAGTTGAGTGCCGGATGGTGTGCAGGCCCCGGTCCGAGGCAGCGGTCACGATCTCCACCGAGGCCCCATCAGCCAGCGGCGCTACTAGGTCCCTCTCGTCGCCATCCACCACCGCGACCACCGCGTCGGCAGCCAATCGGGGCCCGATGGCGGCAGCTAGATCGGCCGCGCTGGACCCCTGGGCCAGCTCACGCGCGGAGCCGTCGGGCAACGAGACCGAGATCACAGACATCGCCTCCGAGGCTACCGCTGCCCCCCGATCGCGAGCGGCTGCCCACGGATCAGGCCATCAACGGCGGAACCGTTCACGTCGCGCCCTCTTACAGGGCAACTCCCAGCAGGTCGGCCGCGGCGTGCACTGGTCGGCCGGCGCCGGCGGCGCCGTCCACGGCGGCTAGGGCTTCGGGGACGTCGAGATCGTCGTCGAGGCGTTGACGGACCTCGTCGAGGAGGTCGGCATCGCCATCGACTCCGTTACCGGCGCTACGCCACAGGGCCAGGCGTTGCTCGGCCTCGCGCAGCAGGCCGTCGTGCCAGGGCCAGGGGGTGCGGTAGTGCTGTGACATTAGGGCCAGGCGGATGGCCATTGGCTCGTGGCGCTGACGCAGGTCGTGGACAAACACCAGGTTTCCCAGCGACTTGGACATCTTGGAGCCCTGGTAGTGCACCAGCGCCTGATGCAGCCAGTGCCGGGCGAACGGTTTGCCCGTGACCGCCTCGGACTGGGCCCGCTCACATTCGTGGTGCGGGTACAGCAGGTCCACGCCCCCGCCGTGCAGGTCGATGGTCTCTCCCAGCTCGCGCAGGGCCAGCGTCGAGCACTCGACATGCCAGCCGGGCCGCCCCGGACCCCAGCGAGACTCCCAGGACGGCTCGCCACCTCTGGCCCGCTGCCAGAGCACGAAGTCGAGCCGGTCCCGCTTGGCCGGGTCGTCGGGGTTGTCGCGCCACTGCCGGGCCAGCTCGATCATCCGATCGCGGCCGAATCCCGACAGTGAGCCGAAGCCGTCGAAGGCCTGCGTGTCGAAGTAGACGCTGCCGCCGGCCCGGTAGGCGAAGCCCCGCTCCAGGGCGGCGTGGATGAAGCCGCGGATGTCGGGTATGGCCGATGTCGCCCTGGGCTCTGAAGCGGGCGGCAGGGTGTTCAGCGCGGCCATGTCGTCGTCGAAGCGGGCCGTCTGGTCGAAGGCCAGGTCCAGGTAGTGGACCCCGCGGCGCTCGGCCGCGGCCAGGATGTCGTCGTCAACGTCGGTGATGTTGCGCACGCAGCGGGTCTCGCGGCCCGTGTCCCGAAGGCGTCGCTGGAGCACGTCGTAGGTGATGTAGGTGGCGGCGTGCCCCAGGTGGGTGGCGTCGTAGGGCGTGATGCCGCACACGTACATGCGCACCACCGGCGGAGCGTCGAAATCCACCACCGCGCCCCGGGCAGTGTCGTAGAGCCGCACGTTCTCAAGGTACCGTTGCGAGCCGTGGGCATCCTCGACGGCAAGCGCATCGTCATCACCGGCGTGCTGACCGACGCCTCGCTGGCCTACGGCGCGGCCGAACTCGCGCTGGCCGAGGGCGCCGAGATCCTTGTGACCGGGGCGGGGCGGGCAATGCGCCTCACGCAGCGCACGGCCCGCAAGCTCGGCGACGGCATCGAGGTGGTGGAGTTCGACGTC
>VXNG01000044.1 GCA_009840695.1 Acidimicrobiaceae bacterium | reverse complement strand
GATGCCTCCCACCTTGGGCGGGAAGTCATTGGTCACGAGCAGGTGACGGGTCACGACTTAGCTCGGGTAGGAACAGGCCGCTCCAACTCGGCCCGCACCAGCGGATCGCCGGGGTCCGACAGGGCGTCGAGGTTGAGCCCCAGGCGCCGGGCGCACCACACGGCGTGAGCCCGGATGAGCGGATCGGGGTCACGCAGCGCCCGGTCCACCGCGGCGCGCACTCGCGGCTCCGAGGGCTCTCCCACGTTGGCCAGCACCACGAGGGCATTACGGCGCAGGTAGCGGGGCTCCCGCCTGGGTATGTACCAGCGCCCGTGGGCCTCCATCAGTTCGTCGTCTGAGGCGTTCAGCAGATCCAGCACCGGCACCCAGGTCTGGTGATCCGGCGGCGCGGCCGCGCCGGCCCGGTGTCGGACGCGCACCCGGTTGGGCGGGCACACCTCGGAACAGTCGTCGCACCCGTAGATCCGGTCGCCGAGCGCCACCCGGTAGTCGGGGTCGAACACGCCGTCGGCCTGCACCAGCCAGGCCAGGCACCGTCGGGCGTCCACCGTGCCCGGAGCGATGATGGCCCCGGTCGGGCAGCCGTCCAGGCACTGGCGGCAGGATCCGCAGCCGTCGGCCACCGGCTCGGGGTCGACCGACACCAGGGGGGCGTCGGTCACCACCGCTCCGAGCACCACCAGGCTGCCAGCGCCGGGCACTAGGACGTTGGAGTTCTTGCCCCACCAGCCGATGGCGGCCCTATGGGCCGCGGCCCGGTCGACGAGGTCGTTCTCGTCGGCCGACACTGCGGCCCGGTGACCAGCGGCCCGCAGCGGCTCGGCCATGGCCTCCAGGGCGGTCCGCAGCCGGGCGTAGTAGTCGGCTCGGGCGTAAGCGGCCACCCGGGCATATGGAGTTGCACCGGTGCCTCCGTCGTCGAGGCTTCCGCTGCCAGGCCGGTCGGTGTCGGCGCTGAATTCGAGTGCTCCGACTACCAGCGCGGCCGCGCCGGGCAACAGGCGAGCCGGATCGGTGGAGCGGTCAGGGTTGCGGTACGTGAACTGCATCCCACCGTGCAGCCCGGCCTGCTTGCGTTCTCGCAGCGCCTGGGCGGCGTCGGAGAACGGCTCGGCCCGGCAGAAGCCGACCGCGCACAAGCCGGCCCGCCGGCCTATGGCCTCCAGCGTGGAGGTATCGAGGCTCGTGTTCACGAGTCGCCGCCTAGCCGCTCGGCCTCTCGGTCACCTCGTCGAACTTCTTGGCGGCCCGGCCGTCGTCGATGGCCGCTGCCGCTGCCTCCACACCCTCGGCGAGGTCCCCGGCGATTCCCGCCACCACGAGGCCTGCGGCTGCGTTGAGGACGACGATGTCCCGCAGGGGTCCGGACTCCCCGGCCAGGATGCCGGACAGGATCCGGGCATTGGCCACGGGGTCGCCGCCCCTCAACTCATCGGGTGTCGCCGCGGGCAGCCCGACATCGGCGGCCTCGATCCAGTACTCGGTCATCTTGCCCTCGTTGAGGTCGACCACCAGGTTCGGACCGGTGGTTGTGAACTCGTCGAAGCGGCCGTCGCCATGCACCACGAGCGACCGCACCGATCCGGTGGCCTGCAGCACTGCGGCCATGGTGGGGGCCAGGGACCGCTCGAGCACGCCGAGTACCTGGCGCTGAACATGGCCTGGATGGGAAAGAGGGCCCAGCAGGTTGAACACCGTGGATATGCCGACCTCGGAGCGGACGCTGGCGACATGGCGCATAGCGGGGTGGAAGGTCTTGGCAAAGGCGAATCCGAGACCAGCGGCGCGCACCATCTGTTCCACCTGCTGCGGAGACGCGGTGATCGGCACACCGATCACATCCAGCAGGTCGAAGCTCCCCGAGGTCGACGAAGCCTTGACGCTGCCGTGCTTGCAGACCGTCGCCCCCGCGCCCGCTGCTACGAAGCAGGCCATCGTCGAGATGTTCATTGCATGGGCCTTACGGCCCGCGGTGCCGCCGGTGCCCACGATGTCGATGGCGTTGGCGGGAATATCCAACGGCGTGGCCGCGTCGCGCATGGCATTCGCCAAACCGAGGAGCTCCCCCACCGCCGGTCCCTTGAGCCGTAGAGCGATGATGAAGGCGGCCACCTGTGCGTCGGTCGCCTCGCCCGCCAGGATCGCCCCGAGGGCGGCCCGGGCTTCACCCGGTCCGATGTCCTGGCCGGCCGCTAGCTTTCCCAGCACGCCGGGCCATCCGCCGTAGTCGTCGAGCGTGGTCATGGCTTGCCTCCGGGCCGGGTGCCGGCAGCCAGCTGGTGGCGCCGTCGCGTTGGAGCATCAGGCTAACTAGCCTTAGAGCGGTGGCGGGGAGCTGGCCGGATGGCCGCGGTCCGCTCAGGCGGATCGAGGAAGGTCGGGACTCCGCAGGGCAGGGTGCTGGCTAACGGCCAGTCGAGGCGACTCGCAGGAGAGTGCCACAGAGAACAGACCGCCGGCTCACGCCGGCAAGGGTGAAACGGTGCGGTAAGAGCGCACCAGCGCTCCGGGCGACCGGAGCGGCTAGGTAAACCCCACCCGGAGCAAGATCGAGCAGGGAGAGGGCGGCCCGTCCGCAGACACTCCCGGGTAGATCGCAAAGATGGATGGTCATCCACGGAGACCCCGGCAACGGGCTCCCGGACAGAATCCCGCCTACAGGCCGACTCCCCGCCACCACCGCTCTGCCTTCACATGTGCTCACTCATGGGCGGGTCAGGCGGCCGGTGGTCAGGAATGCTTGGCGGCGGTCGGGGTTGGACAGGGCGAAGCGGTAGGCGGTCCAGGCCAGGGCGGCGATTCCGGCGAGCTCGAACGCCATCAGGACGGCCAGGGGGCGGTCGTACTCGGGGGGGACTCCCTGACCCACTCCCCCGCTGCCGCCCACCGGCCACCAGAACAGGGCGGTGCGCGACCAGGCTCCGCTGGTCACTAGGAACACCAGGGTTCCGATGGGCAGGCCGATCCAGCGTCGGCGCTGCAGCCGGCGGCCTCGGCCCGCCGTGAGCGCCATAACGGCCACTAGCAGAACCACGCTGCCGGCCAGCGTGTGCAGCACCCAGGGTGACCCGCTGATGTTCTCAGCCAGAGGCAGCACCGATCCCAGGGCCACCACCCGATAGTCGACGCCGCTGCTGCCGAACACCAGTGCCACGGCCACCACCGCGCAGGCCGAGAACCAGAGAAACATGCCGGTCAGGAGCGGTGCCGGTCGTTCCGGCAGGACCAGTCGCTCACCTCAGCGCAGGACCAGCCGCCCGCACTCGGCGCAGTCCAGCACTTCCCCTTCGGCGCAGCGCTTGATGCGGGCCACCTCGACCGCGGGCATCTGCTGGGGACATCCGCAGCCCGACGACGGATCGAAAGTCACGGCCGTGCTTGGCCCGAACGTCTGGCGCAGCCGCTCGTACTCGGCTACCGCCGGCGCCTCGGCACGGGCCGCAGCCCCGGTCCTAGTGCCCGAGAGCGCAGCGAGCTGCTCGTCTATGGCCGCTTCCGTCGCGGCCAGCTCGGCCTCCATCACCGTCACCCGCTCGCCGCCCGCGGCTCGCTGCTCCTCGAGTGCCTCGGCATGCCCGCTCAATTCCTCGGCTTCCAGAAGTGCCTCGATGGCGCGTTCTTCCAGGACACCCTGGCGGGAGCGCAGTCCAGTGAT
Organism: Acidimicrobiaceae bacterium; assembly: GCA_009840695.1. Next base: position 242 of record VXNG01000044.1, on the reverse strand, counting down.
CTCGTCCTGGAGGGCCTGGAGGTCTCGGATGGCGGTGATCTCACCGGAGTACAGACGGTTGTCGTCCACGTCCGCCTTGGCCTGGATGATGGCGGCCTCGTCCTCCAGGCGCTTCTGGCGGGTCAGCACCTCGATGCGTTGCAGGCCCACCGTGTCGATCTGTTGCTGTAGCTCTAGCTGCTCGGACCGGGCCGCGGCCAGGTCCCGGCGCAGAGGGAGGGTCGCCCGCCTGTGCTGGAGTT
>VXNG01000285.1 GCA_009840695.1 Acidimicrobiaceae bacterium | reverse complement strand
CATCGGGGTCGACGCCGACGGTCCGTACAAGCCCGACCACTACCGCTACTGACGGTGCCTCAATAGTCGGGTTCCCTCAGTTCGGCGTAGCCGGCTTCGGCTTCCAGGGACCGGCGCCGCCGGAGCCCGCCCAGCCAGACGGCGAAAATGGTGAGCACGAAGGGGATCATCAACACGAATTCCCGCGGCACCCGCTCCGTGATGTTGATCTGCGACTGGATGCCGATGGCGTCGGCGAAACCGAAGAACAACCCGGCGAAGGCGGCGCCGATGGGATGCCAGGCCCCGAAGATGACCGCCACGAAGGCGATGAACCCGCGGCCGTTGGTCATGTTCTCCGTGAAATTGTGCAGCGCGCCGACCGACAGCTCCGCGCCGCCCAGGGCGCACAGCGCCCCCGCGATGAGGAGGGCTTGAAGCCTCATGATGGACGGTTTCACACCGGCGGTACGGGCCGCGAACGGGTACTCGCCCGCGGCGGCGAGGCGCAGCCCGAAACGGCTCCGCCGCAGCACAACCCATGCGGCCAGCACTATCAGCGGCGTGATCCATACCAGGATCGAGTGCTCCGAGACGATGACGCCCGGACCCGAGGTGATCCCGCTCACGGGTCGGGGCAGCACCACGTCGGTGAACAGGGAGCCGCGCCGGTCGAAGATGGCTCCCAGCGCGAAGGCCGTGCCGCCGAGGCCGATGGACGTGAGCCCCAGCCCGGCGATGATGACGTTGGCGCCGAGCGGGCCGATCACCCACCAGTACACCGCGGAGAGGGCCATGCACACGCCGATGGCTGCGAGGATCCCGAGTTCCACCGACCCGGTGGCGCCGCCCACGGCCACGGTGGTGAATGCGCCGGTGATCATCAGCCCCTCGAGCCCCAGATGGAAGATTCCGGCCCGGAAGGCGAAGACGCCCGCGGTGGCGACCAGCACCAGTGGGGTGGCCGAGCGGAGCGTGGTGGCCAGGATCTGTTCCATCAGCTCGTCGGCGCCTCGGCTACGGATCCTGACCGGCGCCGGCGCACCGCCCGGAACCTGACGGTGACCAGGAAGGCCACCATGCCGTGCAGCAGCACCAGCGCGGGCGGCGGGAGATCCGTCACAATCGGCAGGAACAGGATGGCCGACTGCAAGGCGCCGAAGAAGACTGCGGCCACGACCGTGCCCCCGACGCTCAGCAGGCCGACGAGCGCCACGACGACGGCCGTGAAGCCGACCTCAGGGGAGAAGCCTGTGACCAGCCGTCCCGCCGGACCGTAGAGCTCCACCGCGCCGGCGAGGCCAGCCAGTGCCCCGGACAGCGCGAAGTTGAGTAGACCCACCCGGCGTACGTCGATTCCCTGCCACCGGGCCATGGTGGGGTTCCGGCCCACCAGGGTCATGGACAGCCCGAATCGGGTGCGCTCCAGCAGCAGCCAGACCAGAACGGCCACGCCGCCGACCAGCAGCAGGACGGTGGCTGAGACGCCGGAGCCGTCGGTGATTCGGAACGCTTCGGGAATGCGCTCGCTGGCCGCTGTCTGGCCGGTGCCCGACGGGTTGCGCAAGGGTCCGGCGGTCAGGTACTGGAGCACCAGCGCGCCGATGAAGCTCATCATCAGCGTGGTCAGCACCTCGTCGGTGCCGAAGCGCACCCGCAGGTATCCGGGGAGCAGCGACCAGGCCGTTCCGGCGGTGACCGCCGCCAGCGTCCCGCATAGGACCACCAGAAGTGCCGGACCTCCGCGCCAGGCCAGCGTGACGACCAGGGCCGAGCAGGCGCCCACGTAGAACTGCCCCTGGCCGCCGATGTTGAAGAACCCTGCCCGGAAGCCGATCACCACTCCCAGGCCGATGAGCAGCAGAGGGATCGCCCACCGGATCGATGAAGTCGCCGCACCGGTCGCGGTCATCGACCCCTGGATGATTCCAGAAAAGACGTCACCCACGCGGTAGCCGCTGACCCACAGGATCAGCGTCGTCAGCAGGAACGACGCGCCGACCAGAACGATGGTGGAGGCCACTCGCTGCAGGCCGCCAGTCACCGGCGCGCTCCCGTCATGGCGTCCCCCACCGCGCGCCGGTCATAGGGGGCCTCAAAGCCGGCCACGATGCGCCCGCCGTACATCACGAGCAGGCGGTCGGATAGCTCGAACAGCTCGTCGAGGTCGGACGACACCAGCAGGACGCCCGCCCCCGCGTCCCGCAGTCCCCGCAGCGAGCGGCGCACGAAGCCGGTGGCGGAGAAGTCCAGGCCCCGGGTGGGCTGCGCAGCCACCAGCACCTCCAGCCCGGGGGCTAGCTCCCGCGACAGGATCAGGCGCTGCACATTGCCGCCGGAGAGGCTCTCGGCCGGCTGGGTCACCGCGTCGTAGCGGACCCGCCATTGGTCCATCTCGGTAGCTGCCTGCCGCTTGTACTGGCGCAGGGATATCAGCGGGAGACGCCGTCGGCTCCGCCCGATGAGACGGAGCGCCGACTGGTTCAACCAGAGGGGCGCACGGCGGCTGATCCCCTCGCTGTTGCGGTCGAAGGGCACCAGGCGCAGCCCTCGCAGCCGTCTCCGGGTGGGGGAGGCGCGGGTCACTTCGGTTCCGCCGAGGAGCACAGAACCTTCGGTGACGGCATTCAGGCCGGCGATGACCGACACCAGGCTGCGCTGCCCGTTGCCCTCCACACCAGCAACGCCGACTATCTCGCGGGCCTCGACGTTTAGGTCGACGCGGCCCAGACCGGGCTCGAAGGCCGACTCCCGGCTTGAGACCCGCACCAACTCCAGCAGCGTCTGCTGCTCGGCGCCGGCGGATGCTTCCACGCCGGTAGTGCGGTCGGCCCGAGACGCTGGCCCGACGATGGCGTCGCTGAGCCGGCCCTGGGACACTTCGGACATCTCGCTCGGGCTTAGGACCAGCTCACCGTCGCGCAACACGCTCACTGTGTCCGCCACCTCGGCCACCTCCCGCAGCTTGTGCAGCACGATGAGAACGGTGATCCCGTCGTCGCGAAGGCGCCGCAGGCGCTCGAACAGCGTGTCGGCGGCTGCGGGCGTGAGCAGGGCGGTGGGTTCGTCCATCACCAGGATCCGAGCCTCGGCCGCCAGAGCCCGCACGATCTCCAGGGACTGGCGGGTCTCGACGGGCAGGTCCCGGATGCGGGTCGACAGCGCAGTCGCGCCGCCGATCTCGGCCACGTCGTCCTGCCAGCGTCGGTGCAGTTCGGCCCGCCCGTAGACCGGGCGACCGCCCGGGCGGGAGGAAGTCAGCTCCAGAGCCTCCGCGATCGTGAAGGACGGCGGCAACGAGAAGTGTTGGTGCACCATGGCAAGTCCGGCGGCTCTAGCGGCGCGCACGTTGCCGGAGGGAAGCTCGTGCCCTGCGATGTGCACCTGACCTGTATCCGGGGCCTGAAGGCCGCCGAGCACCTTGGCCAGGGTGGTCTTGCCGGCCCCGTTCTGGCCGACCAGTGCGTGGATCCGCCCAGGGGCGAGATCGAGGCTGACGTCGTGGAGGGCCCGGACGCTGCCGAAGGACACTCCGAGCGATCGGCAGCGGACCGCAGGGACTCCGGCCGATGCCGGACTGCTCGGCACCGTCATCGGTGCGAGATTATCGGTCTCAGAGTTCGGGATTGAAGGGAACCTCGAGGGACCCGTCCTTGATCTGCGAGCGGGCCGCGTCGATCTCGGCGAGGGTGGCGTTGATGATCTCCACCATCTCGGCGGGGCCGTTGGCCAGGAACTCGGGGTTGACGACCAGGTCCACCCCGCCCTCGGCCACCCCGGCGCCGACGTAGCCGGGCGTGTAGTCATCGCTGAGGGCGTGCCCGACCTGAGCGTGTAGGAGCTCGGCCCAGTACAGCAGGACCCCTCCGATCACAGCCGGGCTGTCGAAGTAGTTCACCGATCCGCCGATCACGTAGCCGCCCTTCTCCTCCGCGGCCTGGATGACGCCGAGGTCG
>VXNG01000188.1 GCA_009840695.1 Acidimicrobiaceae bacterium | reverse complement strand
GCGAGATCGCCGCGGCCCTGGAACGCCAGCGGGCCGAGGAGGAGGCCCGCCGCCGCGCGGAGGAAGCCCGTCGCCGGGCGGAGGAGGCCCGCCTGAGAGCCGAGCAGGAGGAGGCCGAGGCTCGCGCGCTGGCCGACTCGGTGGATCCATCCGATACGGACTTGCCGTTGGTGTGGGTACGGGGCTTCGAGGTGCACACGCAGATCGCCGACGCGGTCGAGGGCCTGGTCGCGGCCATGGAGGCCGAGGGCTTCAACCTGGGCGGTTGGGGATACCGGACCGCCCAGGAGCAGATCAACCTGCGCCGGTCCAACTGCGGCACGTCGGAATGGGAGATCTGGAGCAAGCCCTCCAGCACCTGCCGCCCCCCCACCGCTCGGCCGGGCCGGAGCAACCACGAGAGGGGCCTGGCCATCGACTTGACGAACAACGGCCGGCTCATTACGAGCCGCAACAGCGCGGTATTCCAGGCGCTCCAGCGCCTCGCCCCCCAGTTCGGTCTCAAGAACCTCCCCAGCGAGCCCTGGCACTGGTCGGTGGACGGCCGCTGACCGCCCGCGGCCGTGGTGGACGAGCTGCGGGCTAGCCGGTGTGGGTCCAGACGGGGCGGCGCTTCTCGATGAAGGCCTTGGGCCACTCGGCGCCGTCGCCGCGGGCCGCGTTGGTCGCCATCACGTCCATGGCCAACTCATAGGCGTCGTCGACGGCCATGTCCATCTGCGCGTAGAGGGTCTGCTTGCCGACGCCCTTGGCGTAGCGGCTGCCCCGGGTGGCCCGGCCCAGCAGGTCCATGGTTGCCTCGTCAAGGTCCGCCGGCGGCACCACCCGGTTGACGAGCCCCCACTCGAGCGCGGTGGCCGCGTCGATGGCGTCGCCGGTGAGGGCCAGCTCCACGGCCCGCTTGCGACCCAGCGGCCGGGCCACTGCCACCATCGGGGTGTGGCAGAACAAACCTCCCTTGCCGCCGGGGGTGGCGAAGGCGGCCTCGGTGCTGGCCACTATCAAGTCGGCGCTGGCCGCCAGCTGGGCGCCGGCCGCGGTGGCCAGGGCGTGAACCTTGGCCACCACCACCTGCGGGATCTCGGCCATGGCAGTCATGGCCGAGGTGCACAGGGCGAACAGCTCTCGCAGGTCGGCTTCGGTCATCTCGGCCATCTCGGCCAGGTCGTGGCCCGAGGAGAACACCGGCCCGTTGGCGGCCAGCACCACGCCGGCCACCTCGCCTTCGGTGCCGGTGGCCCGCAGAGCGTCGTCGAGCTCGGCGAGCATCTCCGACGACAGGCAGTTGCGCCGCTCGGGCCGGTTGAGCGTGATCGTCACGTAGCGGTCGTCACGCTGGTACAGCAGGTTGCGATAGTCCATGGGAACCTTCCTGTCTTGGGATCTTGAGAGCGGCTCTACGAGTCTGCCAGCGCGGGCAGCACTTGTTCGGCCGTCAACTGGACACTGGACCAGGCCACGTCGATGGGCATGCCACCCACCAGGGGGTGCAGGGCCAGCGTGCCAGTGCTGCGGGCCAGGTTGACCGCCTCGTCCGGGGTGAGCACCCGGTAGATGCCCTCGGCTCGGAGCTCCTCGACGGTGGTGGCCTTGGAGCAGACCGCAGAGGTCTGACCGGGGGGCTGCCAGCCCTTGTAGGTCATGGCCTCCAGCATGAAGCACTCCCCGTGCTCGGCCCAAACCCGGTCGGGATCGGTGGCCACGTTGAGCATCACCACGTTGTCGGGGACGATGCAGAAGCCCTGGGTGCCGTGGCGTTCGCACTCGGAGTAGTAGAGGGCCTCTATGTCGGGGAACTGGCCGGGGAGCTGCATCGGCAGGCCGAGCCGGGCCGCCCGCCGGGCAGCTGCCGGCGACGACCCGCCCACTAGCACCATGGGGTGGGGGCGGGTGTGGGGCATGGGCAGCACCTGCACCATCTCGCCGTTGTGCTCGAAGGGCTCGCCCTTCCAGGCGGTGAGCATCGTCTCCAGGGCTTCGTCGAGGACCTTGCCCCGGCGCTTCCACTCCTTGCCCATGGCGGCGTACTCCACCGGCCGGTAGCCCAGACCAGTCACGATCACCAGCCGGCCTGGGCTGACCAGGTCGATGACCGCGATGTCCTCGGCGGCCCGGATCGGGTCGTGAAGGGGCAGCAGCAACGCCGAGATCGTGACCATGAGGTTGTCGGTGCTCGACAGGATCATGGCCGCGTTCAGCAGCGGGGTGGGGCACCACCCCATGGGTGAGCTGTGATGCTCCTCGAGGGAGACGGCGTTGAAGCCGCGACTGTCGGCGTAGCGGGCGATCTCAAGGCCAGCCCGGTAGCGGTCGCTCATCGCCTGAGCGTCCGTGGGGTCCGGCGACATGAAGTTGTAGCGGATAAGCGAGAAGGCCATGGCCCCAGTCTGCCCCGCCGGATCGGGCTTGCGCTCAGGTCAGCCGAGCACCCCGGTGGCGTGCATGCGGTTGACGGTGCTGACCACGGCCCGCAGCGAGGCCGACACGATCGACTCGTGCAGGCCCACGCCCCAGGTGCTGTAGCGGTCGCCGGTGTCGACCTCGACGTACGCGGCCGCGGTGGCATCGCTGCCGGTGCCGATGGCGTGCTCGTAGTAGTCGTGGATCTTGCCCGCGAACAGTCCGCCGGCCTGAAGGGCGGTCACGAAGGCGTCGATCGGTCCGTTGCCGGTCCCCGCGATGGTGCGCTCCTCCCCGCCGATGCGCAGCCGGGCCTCGAGGTCGGTCCTTGACGCTCCGATGGTGTCGGTGGTGGCCCGGTGGCCTACCAGCTCGATCCAGGGCCTCTCGGGCTCCACGTAGGAGGACATGAACCGGCGGTGGATCTCGTAGGACGTGATCTCGGTGCCGGTGTCCTCGGTCACGGTCTGGATCTGCTTGGAGAAGTCCACCTGCAGGCCCCGGGGAAGGTCCAGGCCGTACTCGTGAAGCAGCACGTAGGCCACGCCGCCCTTGCCCGACTGGCTGTTGACCCGCACGACCGCCTCGTAGCTGCGGCCGAGGTGTCTGGGATCGACCGGAAGGTAGGGCACATCCCATACGTCGTACTCCCCTATGAGGGACTCGCCCGGCGCTACGTCGTAGATGGCGGCCATGCCCTTCTTGATGGCGTCCTGATGGCTGCCCGAGAAGGCCGTGTACACGAGGTCGCCCACGTAGGGGTGGCGCTCGGGGACGGCCATCCGGTTGGCGTACTCGAACACGCGGCGGGCCTCCTCGATGTCGCTGATGTCGAGCTCAGGGTCGACGCCCTGGGTGAACAGGTTGAGCGCGATAGTCACCACGTCCACGTTGCCGGTGCGCTCGCCGTTGCCGAACAGGGTGCCCTCCACCCGGTCGGCGCCGGCCATGATCCCGAACTCGGCCGCGGCCACCGCGGTGCCCCGGTCGTTGTGGGGATGCAGCGACAGCACGATCGAGTCCCGGTCGCGGATGTCGCGGTGGAACCGCTCGATCATGTCGCCGTAGATGTTGGCCGACGACATCTCCACCGTGGCCGGCAGATTCAGGATCAGCGGCCAGTCGGGCGTGGGCCCGATCACGTCCATGACCGCCTCGCACACCTCCACCGTGAAGTCGGGCTCGGTGCCGGTGTAGCTCTCCGGGGAGTACTCGAAGCGGATACCGTCGGCGTCGCCGGCTTGCCGGGCCCGGTCGAGGCCGCGCATGCACTGCTCGGCGCCGTTCACCGCGATTTCCACGATGCCGGCCCGGTCGGTGCGGAACACCACCCGCCGCTGGGTGACGGAGGTGGAGTTGTAGAGGTGCACGATGGCCCGGGGCGCGCCGGCGACGGCGTCGAAGGTGCGCTCGATTAGCTCGTCCCGGGCCTGGGTGAGCACCTGGATGGTGACGCCGTCGGGGATCCGGTCCTCTTCGATGAGCTTGCGGCAGAAGTCGAAGTCGGGTTGGGAGGCGGCCGGGAAGCCCACCTCGATCTCCTTGAAGCCCATGTCGACGAGAT
>VXNG01000030.1 GCA_009840695.1 Acidimicrobiaceae bacterium | reverse complement strand
TTCGTCCTGCGCCGATACTTCACCGGGATCGTCCCCGGCTACCGCGTCGTCGTCAACCTCGGCCTCGCCGGCATCGTCCCCGGCTACCGCGTCGTCGTCATCCTCGGCCTCGCCAGGATTCTCCTCGGTCTCGGCAGCTCTATCGGGCTGGGCCTCCAGGTCGCCTTCGGGGCTTGCGAGACTTGGGGCAGGATCCTCAACCCCGGTCGGTTCCTCGCTCGGGGTTGCCCCGCAGGAAGTGGCCAGCACGGCCACGGCCATGAGGCACCCGGAGGCGGCGACGAGCAGACGGCGCCGAGCGCGCGCGGAGGCGGCGTTCTTCCAAGCCTGACACCTTCCCCGCAGCATGACTCGGACTCCACGATAGTCCTGCCCGGTCGGCGGACGCCGCCGATGGGACCCACTGCAGGGCGTCTTACCAGTACGATCGCCGGCCATGGGCAAGACCCGGGTGCCCGCGGTGGAGGGGCTTTTCACGATCGATGACGGCGAGCCGCGGCTGATCGGCGGGCGGGTTCCTGGCACCGAGTCGTACTTCTTCCCCAAGCACCTCGGCGGGGCCGACCCTCGGGTCGGGCCGGTCGAGCTGGAGGAGGTGCTGCTGAGTCGCCGGGGCCGGCTGTGGTCCTACACAACCAGCCACTACCCGCCTCCGCCGCCGTTCGTGGTGACCTCCGAGCCGTACGAGCCCATCACCGTTGCGGCGGTGGAGCTGGAGGACGAGAAGATGGTGGTTCTCGGCCAGTGCACCGCCGGCACCGGTCCCGAGGACCTCGAAGTGGGGATGGAGATGGAGCTGACGGTCGGCACGCTCTACCACGCCGACGACTGCGACTACCTGGTGTGGAAGTGGCGCCCGGTGGCCGCCGGATCGCAGGACGCCTAACTATGGACGAGATCGCCGTCCTCGGGGTGGGCATGCATCCGTGGGGCAAGTGGGGCCGCAACTTCACCGAGTACGGGGTGGCCGCGGCCCGGGACGCCCTGGACGACGCAGGCGTCGACTACGCGGACGTCGGCTTCGTGTCGGGTGCGGTGACGGTGCGGTGCGGCTATCCCGGCTACGTGGCCGGCTCCACCTTCGCCCGCGCCCTCGGCTTCACCGGCGCGCAACTAGCCAGCAGCTACTCGGCCTGCGCCTCGGGAACGACCGCGCTGCAGGTGGCCCGGGGCCAGATCCTCTCGGGCGCCTGCGACGTGGCGCTGGTGGTGGGGGCCGACACCACGCCCAAGGGCTTCCTCGCCCCCAACGCCGGCGAGCGCCCCGACGACATCGACTGGCTCCGCTTCCATCTGGTGGGCGCCACCAACCCCGTCTACTTCGGACTCCACGCCCGGCGGCGCATGGACCTCTACGGGGCCACCACCGACGACTTCGCCATGGTCAAGGTCAAGAACTCCCGCCACGGCGCCCACAACCCCAACGCCCGCTTCACCAAGGAGTACGGCCTGGACGACGTGCGCAACTCGCCGGTGGTGTCCGACCCGCTGCGGCTGCTCGACATCTGCGCCACCTCCGACGGGGGAGCAGCCGTGGTGGTGTCGTCGACGGAGTGGGCCCGCCACCACGGCCACGACAATCCGGTGCGCGTGGCCGGCATATCGACGGTTTCGCCCACATACCCGGATCCGGTGATCGATCTGCCCTACCTGGCCGCGGACTCGGTGGCCGGAACATCCGCCCCGCCGGTGGGCTTCAAGGAGTCGATCGGTGCCCGGGCCTACGACGAGGCCGGGCTGGGTCCCGACGACGTCGACGTGGCCGAGGTGTACGACCTGTCCTCGGCCATGGAGCTGGACTGGTACGAGCATCTGGGGTTCTGCGCGCCGGGCGAGGCCGAGCGGCTCCTCAGAGACGGCGACACCGCCATCGGGGGGCGCCTGCCCGTCAATCCCAGCGGCGGCCTGGGCGCCTTCGGGGAGGCCGTCCCGGCGCAAGCGCTGGCCCAGGTGTGCGAACTCACCTGGCAGCTGCGGGGCGCCGCCGGCGCCCGCCAGGTCGACAGAGCCGCAGTGGGCATCACCGTCAACCAAGGCCTGTTCGGCCACGGCTCATCGGTGATCGTTCGCCGCTGACCCCGGTCTCCGGGTACTGACCGCACCGCGATCCGGCGAGCATCCCCGAAGCGCCCCGAGGCCCGCCGTATAGTCGCAGGCCGCAAACGGGTACGGCGATCGGCGCCGTCTCTCAAAGGAGCAACGAATGAACAAGCGTGATGTTGTAGCTGCTGTGGCCCTCAGAGCCGGTGTGTCCCAGGCCGATGCCGCCAAGTGCATCGATGCCCTGCTCGAACTCGCCTGCGACGAGGTGGCCGCGGGAGGTGACATCAACCTGACCGGCTACCTGAAGATCTCGACGGTGCAGCGGGCCGCCCGCACCGGGCGCAACCCGCAGACCGGCGAGTCCGTGGCCATCCCCGCGTCGACCGGGGTGAAGGTCCAGCCCGGCGCCAGGCTCAAGGCCGCGGCCAGGGGCTGAGCCGGTTCCTTGCCGCAGCCGGCGCCCGTGAGCCTGCCTCGACCCGAAGAGGTAATCCCGCACCGCGATCCGTTCCTGTTTGTGGACGAGGTCACGGAGCTGGTTCCGGGCGAGCGGGTTCGCGGGCGCTGGCATCTCCGCGGCGACGAACCCTTCTTCGAGGGTCACTTTCCGGACCTGCCCACCGTGCCCGGAGTGTTGATGTGCGAGGCGATCGCGCAGCTCGGGGCGGTGGCGCTGCTCGCCGACGAGCGCTACGCCGGGCGGCTGCCGCTGTTCGGGGGACTTGACAAGGCCCGCTTCCGGCGGCAGGTGCGTCCCGGCGACACGCTCGAGCTCGAAGTGGAGATGACCCGTCTGTCGAGCCGGGCCGGACGGGGCTCAGGCCGGGCGCTGCTGGAGGGCAAGGTCGCCGCGGAGTGCGACTTGATGTTCGTGATCGCCGACGGCTGACCGGTTAGGCCCCGCTACCCGGCAGGGGCGATCACCAGGGTGCCGTTGTGGCCGCCGAACCCGAAGGAGTTCGAGATCGACACGCCGGGTTCCCAGGACGCCGCCTCGTCTGTCACGACCTGGATCGGCGGCAGCTCGGGATCCAGCACCGTAAGCCCTGCGGTGGGCGGGACGAGCCGCTTCTGCATGGCCAGCACCACCGCCACCGCCTCCAAGGCGCCTGCGGCCCCGAGACCGTGGCCGGTGACTCCCTTCGTGGAGGTCACCAGCGGGCCCGGAGACGTGCCGAACACCTTCGACAAGGCTTCGGCCTCGGCCGCGTCGTTGAGATCGGTGGAGGTGCCGTGCGCGTTGACGTGGACCACATCAGCCGGGCCGACACCCGCATCGTCGAGTGCCAGCTGCATGCAGTGCACCGCGCCGCTACCGCCCGGCGACGGGGCGGTTATGTGGTGGGCGTCGGCGGTCGAGGCCGAACCGAGCACCTCGGCCAGAATCTGCGCCCCCCGGGCCTGGGCCATGTCCCAGTCCTCGAGGACCAGCACCGCGGCTCCCTCAGCCATGACGAACCCGTCTCGCTTCACGTCGAAGGGGCGGCTGACGCCACTGGAGGACAGGGCGGTCATGTTGGTGAACCCGGCCACCGCGGTGGGGGTGAACGGAGCCTCGGTGCCTCCGGCCAGGACAGCGTCGCAGCGGCTGTCGGCGATCAAGCGGGCCGCGTTGCCGACGGCGTGGGTCCCGGCCGCGCAGGCAGTGACCACGTTCTCCGACGGACCCATCCACCCGTAGCGCATCGACAGGGTGGCGCCTCCGGCGTTGGCCATCATCATCGGCACCAGGAACGGCGACACTCGGCGGGGCCCCTTCTCCTGGAATACGCCGATCTGCTGCTCCAGCGTGGTGATGCCGCCCACGCCGGTGCCGATCATGGCGCCGCAGCGAGTGGGGTCGGCCTCTATGTCGCCGGCCTGAGCCAGGGCCTGATCGGCAGCCGCCACCAGGAACTGCGTGTAGGGGTCGGACCGCCGCGCCTCCTTGGGGCTGTCGAAGTGGTCGTTGGGGT
>VXNG01000123.1:1883-4016 GCA_009840695.1 Acidimicrobiaceae bacterium | reverse complement strand
GCACCTTGTAGCCCGTGATGTCCGAGCCGCCGTTGGAGGCGGGGGCCTCCCAGGTGACGTCGAGCTCGCCCGTGCCTCCCCGTTGGACCGCCAAGGAACGGGGCGCGCCGGGGACCGCGGCCGTCACCGCGGCAGTCGCTGCGCTGGTCAGCGACTCAGGATTGCCCAGGTCGTCGTCGAAGGAGACGCGCACCTTGATGGTCTTGCCCACGTCGTCGGTCGTGACCAGGTAGGTCGTGCTCGTGGCCCCGGCTATCTCGGTGTCCGTTGTGCCGTCGCTCCGCAGCCACTGGTAGAGGAACGTCGGGTTGGTCAGGCCGTCGGCGTCGGAGATGCCCGACGTGTCCGCCGTCAAGGTCTGGCCCACCTGCGCCGTGCCGGTTATGGCGGGCTGGCCGGTGGCGGAGATGTTAGTGCAATATGGATGGTCACTTTCCAGTAAGAGAATCCTGATTACGTTTAGTCGTGACAGATATTCATAGCCTGTGGTTATGGTGTAACCGATCCAACTCCAGTCAGTGTGGTCGTCGTCATCTGCCACAGTGGCGACACGGATCGTCCGGGGGATGTTCCAGTTCCTATCATTGAATGTCAGCCGTGAGTGACTTACGTCACTAATGCTGGTGGTCCAAGGGGCGACGAGGGAAGCAACTGCTACGTTCCCTGTAGGTTGCGAGGCAAGGTGGACGCTGTAGGTCCCGGTTTCGCCCTCGCAGAGAGTGAGTTCTGATTTGCTCAATACTGGAGGGGCAATCGATCTCACGGGAAAAGTGTTTCTGGAGACGTTCGTCACCGGTTGGAAATCGAAGCGCGGGGCTATGTTGCCCGATAGATCCCTCAAGGCCCCGCCGGGTTCCTGGGCGAGTATGTTGTTGTAGGCAACCCGCACTTCCTGTCCCGGCCTGACGGCCGTTTTTAGGAGTTGGAGAGTGAGCACGGGACCCGAGAAGGAGCCAATGTGGGAAAAGTACTCGTCTCCATCAACAGTGACGGTGAAGAGGTCCGTAAGGATATCTCCAATTGGAAGATGGGTTTGTTCCGCGATAGTAAGAGCCAGGGAGCACGCCGCGATATCCTCACTGAACGTGACCAGGACTCTTATTCCGTCTTCGCTGGTGGTGGCGCTGACGAAGGTCGGCGGTGTCGTGTCGCCGGTGTTTGGAGGAATGAATGGAATGACCGTGACCTCCAGACCGGAGAACGCCCGTTCGTAGCCTCCTCCCGCCGCGACGTGGGCGAGGGTGTGGTTGAGGGTAGGCTCGGGTTCGTCAGAGCAGTAAGTGCCATGGGCCGCCGTCACCGTCACCGTCTGCGCCACGTCCCAGTTGTCCGTCGTGAACGTCAGCGTGTTCGCAGAACTCAGGCCGCCCAGCGCCAGGTCGGTGCGAGCGAGGCCGGGGATGGTGACCGTCACATTCCCCGAAGGCCGATTCGACAGCCTCACTGTGTAGCTTTGGCCTGTCGTATCCCCCCTGGTCACGGTCAGTGAGCTCGGGGCGATCACGATGCGCCGGTCGTTGTCCTTGACGGTGACGGCCAGGGTGTCTGAGAGGTCCTGGTAGTTGCCGCCCGCCGCCGTGTGGGTCAGGGTCACCTCGTCGTTGGTCCCGTCGTCGTCCTGCCCCGCCTTGACCGTCACCGTCTGGGCGATGTTCCAGTTGACCGTGGTGAAGGTGAGCGTGTCCGCCGTGCTGAGGCCAGTCAGCATCAGGTCGGTCCCCGCCTGGCCGGTGATGGTGACGGTGACCTCCTCGGAGGGCTGGGTCGCCAGCGCCACCGTGTAGGTCGACCCCGTGGCGTCTTCCTCGGCCACCTCAAGGGAGGTGGGGGTGAAGACGATGCCCCGGTCGTTGTCCACCACCGTCACGGCTAGGGTGTCGGACAGGTCCTGGTAGTCCCCGCCCGTCGCCGTGTGGGTCAGGGTCACCTCGTCGTTGGTCCCGTCGTCGTCCTGCCCCGCCTTGACCGTCACCGTCTGGGCGATGTTCCAGTTGACCGTGGTGAAGGTCAGCGTCGCGGTGCTCAGTTCGACGTCGGTGCTGTCGTGCCCGGTGATGGTGACGGTGACCTCCTCGGAGGGCTGGGTCGCCAGCGCCACCGTGTAGGTCGACCCCGTGGCGTCTTCCTCGGCCA
>VXNG01000123.1:0-1873 GCA_009840695.1 Acidimicrobiaceae bacterium | reverse complement strand
GGCTGGGTCGCCAGCGCCACCGTGTAGGTCGACCCCGTGGCGTCTTCCTCGGCCACCTCAAGGGAGGTGGGGGTGAAGACGATGCCCCGGTCGTTGTCCACCACCGTCACGGCTAGGGTGTCGGACAGGTCCTGGTAGTCCCCGCCCGTCGCCGTGTGGGTCAGGGTCACCTCGTCGTTGGTCCCGTCGTCGTCCTGGCCCGCCTTGACGGTCACAGTCTGGGCGATGTTCCAGTTCAGCGTGGTGAAGGTCAACGTCGCGGTGCTCAGTTCGACGTCGGTGCTGTCGTGCCCGGTGATGGTGAGGGTCACATCCGCAGACGGCTGGGTCGCCAGCGCCACCGTGTAGGTCGAGCCGGTCGCATCTTCCTCGGTCACCGACACGGAGGTGGGCGTGAACACGATGCCCCGGTCGTTGTCGTTGACGGTCACGGCGAGGGTGTCGGACAGGTCCTGGTAGTCCCCGCCCGCCGCCGTGTGGGTCAGCGTCACCTCGTCGTCATTGCCGTCGCCGTCCTGCTCCGCCTTCACCGTCACCGTCTGCGGCGTGTTCCAGGTGACCGTGGTGAAGGTCAGCGTGTTGTTCGTCAGACCGCTCAGCTCCAGGTCGGTCCCCGCATGGCCGGACACGGTGACGGTGACATCATGCGAGGGCTGTGTCTTCAGCTTCACCGTGTAGGTCGCGCCCGTAGCGTCTTCCTCAGTCACCGACACGGAGGTGGGGGTGAAGACGAAGCCCCGGTCGTTGTCCACCACCGTGACAGCGAGGGTGGCAGAGAGGTCATCGTAGTCGCCGCCGGTTGCGGTGTGGGTGACGGTGACGGACTCGTCGGAACCGTCATCGTCGCTACTGGTCGTCACGGTGACCGTCTGGGCGTTGTTCCAGGTGGTAGTCGTGAACGTCAGCGAGGCGGGCTGGACCGCGACACCACTCCCATCCGGGACTTCGATTGCTACGGTCACGTCCTCGCTGGGCTGGCTGTCCAGGACAACGGTGTAGCTTCCGCTGTTGCCCTCCGTTATAGACAGGCTGGTGGGTGACAGGGTCACGCCTGCGGTGTCGTCGTCGGTTATGATCACGGACGCGGACGCCACCTGGAGGTCCGCAGAGGAGCCGCGGACCTCCAGGCTCTCGTCCTCTTCGTCCAGGGCATCGTCGACGGGCGAGATCACCACCACGGCGGTGCCCTCCGAAGAACCGGCGGGAATGATCAGCGTGTTGATGAAGGCCGCGTAGTCCGATTCCGATGCCGGAGGCCCTCCCGAAGGCCCATTCTCCTGCGACCTTGGTGAGAAACTCTCCGTAGACTTCTTCCCTAGCGAGCCTGGTGAGAACTTTGTTTTCGGAGCGTCCGATTGATCCGATGCGGGAGCGCCGATCGAGAGGGAGACCTGGGTCGCGAAGGCCCGCGTGCTGTCGCCCTCCAATGTCGCGGTCACCGTGATCTGCTGCGATCCTCCGCCCTCTGCAACTGTGCTCCTGTCGAGTTCCAGGGTTATATCGGTCGGCGCCTCCTCGTCGTCGGCGATGGATACTTGGACTCCCCGTACGGACAACCCAGGCTCCGTGTTGCTCCCGCGGATTGCCACGGTCTCGGGGCCTTCGTAGATATCGTCGTCCACCAGGGTCAGGGCCACGGTGGCCGTTCCGCTCAACTGACCGGCCTGAATGACCAGCGATTGCCCGGAGCCAGCGGTGTAGTCGGAATCGGACGCGGCTGACACGTCGTGAACGGACAGCGTGACCGCCGTATCGGTTATCCTGGCCCCGCCTCCCACCAGCGTCGCCGTTACCTGGACGTTGTCAGGAACCGCGACCTCCGCCACGCATGTCGGCCGGGGCGACAACTCGATCGCGACCGCCAGCCGGGCCT
>VXNG01000006.1 GCA_009840695.1 Acidimicrobiaceae bacterium | reverse complement strand
CGGTGCCGTTGACGGTCAGGGTCACAGCTGTCATGCGCTTCTCCCTGTGTTGACCTGTTGGACCCGTCATCCTGTCGCGGATTTTGGCCGCTGTCGAATGAAACTCGCAGCGGTCTCGGCCAGCCGTCAGGCGGCACCCTCCGGGTCGGCAGCGGCTTGTGCGGCAAGCACGGCACGGGCCGCCTCCAAGTCATCGGGGTTCGTCACACCGATCCACGCCTCGGTAGTGGACACCATCCTCACCGACAGCGCCCCCTGGGCCATCCGGTCGGCCACGACCGTCGGCAGCAGGCACTCTGCATCGGCATCACCGCCGTGGTCGGCCAGGAACCGCTCGAAGCGGTCACCGATCCAGTCGAAGGCCGCACGCGGGAAGGCCCACAGGTTCATGGAGACGATGGTCTCCTCGCTGAGTTCGGCGGTGGGCTGGGTCGCAGTGATCGTGCCGTCGGCGCGCCGGGTCACCCCGTGGTGCTCGACAATGCTGTCGAGGCGGTCACCGGACAGTTGGCACACCCCGCGGCTGACCGAGCCCGTCGCCGACAGTGTGCGCCCGAGGCGGTAGCCGCAGAGGCAGGCCTCGCCATCATTGAGATCGACCGCAGCGGAGGCGAGAGCCGCCATCGCTGCGGGACCGTAGTAATCGTCGGCGTTGCACACCACGAACGAGCCGGGCACCTCGGCTTCGGCCACCAGCACCGCTTGGGCGGTGCCCCACGGCTTGGCCCGGGGCGGACCGTGCTGGTCCTGGCGAACGTAGGAGAACGTGACACCGGCGCGCTGCAGGGTGTCGTGGCGGGAGTCGATGTGGCTGCGCAGGGCGGACTCGATCTCGGAACGCACCACGAGCACTACCTTCGCGGCGCCCGCGGCGGCCGCCGAGGAGATGGCGT
This sequence comes from Acidimicrobiaceae bacterium, assembly GCA_009840695.1. Next base: position 3,134 of record VXNG01000006.1, on the reverse strand, counting down.
AGTCGAGGAACGACTCTCCGTCGGGTCCGACCTCGACGAGCTGCTTGTCGCCGCCGAAGCGCCGACCGATGCCGGCGGCCATCACCACCAGCGTGAACACGACTCTCAGCGCTCCAGCAGGTCGCGCACGTGGTGGGTCTCGTTGACGGAGCGCACGGTGCGCACGCCGGTGCTCGATGCCGCCACCCGGGTGATGCCGCAGTAGTCGACCAGCAGCGCCAGAGGATCGTCGATGCCGAGCAGGGTCTGGAGGTAGACGCCGGTGACCATGCCGTGGCAGAACACGGCCACCGTGCGGGACCGGTTGGTGCGGATCACGTGCTCGAAGCCTCGCTCGACCCGGGTCCGGAACTCTTCATAGCCGTCCGAGAAGATGGTGTCGCTGAGGTCTCGATCCTCGTCGTAGTAGTGGGCGACCGCGGGGTCGTCGCGGCTCCATTCCTCGGACGGCACGTAGATCTGGGACCGGTGATCGGATTCGCGCAGGTCGTCGAGCCTCTCGATGGGGAGCCCGAGGAGGTCAGCAAGCGGTTCGGCCGTCTGCAGGGCCCGCTTCATCGAAGACGACACGATGTGGTCGATCCCCTCGTCGGTGAGGTAGTCGGCGGTGGCCTCGGCTTGGAGGCGGCCGACGTCGGCCAGGCCGGGGTCGGCGGAGCCGCCTTCCGGGGCCTCGTCGCGCACCGGACGGGCATGGCGGATAACGAGCAACTCCATCTAGACGCGGGAGGCTACCGGGGACGGTCCTCGCTCAATCCGTGCGGCACCACCCGGAGCCGGCTCGCGCCGCCCCCAGACCGGACCACCGAATTGGCAGCCCAGGACACCCAAATAGGCGCTCTATGCTGCCAATTCCAGCGCCGGCGATCAGGGCGCAGGCATCACGCCGATGCCATAGCCCGGCGGAAGGCTCATGACCCCGGCGGTGACGGGCGGCAGATCGGCCACATCGGCTGCAAGCAGCTCCCCCGTGGCCAGGCCGTGGGCCCGCGGGTGCGGGACGCTGGTGTCAACGGCTGCGGCCACGTGCAGGGCGTGGGCCAGGCCCACCGCGGAGTCCAAGAACGATGTCACCGTCACGCGCGCGCCAGCTTCGTAGGCGCGAGCCGCAATGGCCTGGGCCACGTCGGGGCCACCGAGGGCCTGCGGCTTGACGATCAGAGTGCTTACGCCCAAGTCCAAGGCCCGTACGGCGTCGACCTCGCTGCGGATCGACTCGTCGGCAGCCACCGGGATGGGGCTGAGGCGACCTACGTCCGCTATGGCTTCGATCCCGGCGACCGGCTCCTCGCAGTAGTCGATGTTGCAGCCCTGCACACGGTCCAGCATTTCAAGCGCGGTTGCGTGGTCCCAGGCGCCGTTGGCGTCCAGGCGCAGCTCAATTCCGGGGCCCAGCCCGGCGCGGGCCGCCTGGACCCGGTCGGCGTCCACGGCCGGATCGGCCGCACCGACCTTGAGCTTGACCGTCGTGAATCCGGCATCGACCGCTCCGCTCGCCGCCTGCTCGACTTCGGAAGGCTCGGGCGCGGCTACCAGCGCGTTGACGGCCACCTCGGAGCGGGGAGCGGCAGTCTCCTCTGCTGCGAGGTACTCGGCCAAGCGCCGTCCGGCGCGCCGGGCCTGCAGATCGGCCCAGGCGCCGGTCACACCCGCCCTGGCGTGGGGGGCGTCCTGGAGGTCTCCGACCACGGTGTCGAGTGCGGACTCGCCGCACGCACCGATCCTGTCGAGCGCGTCCCGCAGCGCGGTCTCGGTCTCGAGCAGGGAGTTGCGCGACCATCCCGGCAGCGGGCTGGCCTCGCCCCAGCCGGTGACGCCGTCCGCGCTCAGTGAGACCAGCAACCCGGCCCGGAACCGGATCGAGACGCCACTGGTCGCCAGCGGTGCCCGCAACGCAAGCCGGAAGGGATGCAGATCGGCGCGCAACCGGGTCACTCGTCGCCTTCTTCTCCGGCCGGGTGCGACGCCGCCCCGGCGGTGAGTTCGGAGTGTGCGACGGCGGTGGGCGGCGGAGCCAAGCTGCCGGCCAGCAGGGCCTCGGTGCCGGTAATGAACTCGGCGATCACGGCTGCGGCAGCATCAGGCTGCTCGATGTGCGCGGCGTGTCCAGCGCCGTCGATGCGGGCGACGCCGGCCCGGGGCAGACGGGCCGCGATCTGGTCCGCGATGGCGCAGAACTTGGTGTCGTGGGCGCCGACCAGCAGCCGGGTGGGCATGTCGCAGCTCCCGAGACGCTCGTGCAGCGGTTCCATCGCTCCGGTCCCGCCAGCCATCAGGCTGCGGGCCAGACCCTGGGGGTTCGACGCCAACCGCTGGTCCCGAGCAGCTCGCATGTGGGCATCACCTAGCGCGGCCTGTCTGGCGAACATGGGGTCGGCCATCCATTCGTCCACGAAGGCTTCGAAATCGGCGTGGATCAGCTCGGCCCGGGCTGCGTCTGCCTGAGCCCGACGCCGCCGCTCCTCGGGGTCGGCGATGCCGGCAGACGTTCCGATCAGGGTCAGGGACCGCAGCCGCGGCGACGCTGTGCATCCGAGCGTCAGCGCAACCCGGCCACCCATCGAGTAGCCGACGAGGTGGAAGGTCTCGCAGTCGAGCGCATCGGCAACGCCGGCCACCTGCACGGCCATTGACTCGACCCGGTAGAGGTCGAGGTCGTCGGGCACCTCGGATCGCCCGTGGCCGACCAGGTCCGGGCAGATGATACGAGCGGGCAGCCGGGCCGCGAGAGGTTCGGTCAGCCGAGCCATGGCCTGGGCCGAACCGGTGAACCCGTGCAGCACGATCACGGGCACGCCCGCGGCCGGACCGCTCGCCGTCACGACCATCTCCACGCCGCCGGCTCGGATCCGCCTTCTGGGCGCCGAATTCCGCTCCATGACCCGAAAGCCGGGCCCGGAACGGTCAGACATGGCCTTGCACGGCGGCCAGAGCCTGGCGGGCGGCCTGCTGGGCAGCGGCGGTCAGGGCGCTTCGCTGGACCACATCGTCATCGCGGTCGATGTCGACGACCAGCAGGTCGACGCCCGGAGCCCGCTTCAAGGCTGCAGAACGGACTGCGTCGCCCAACCCGATGGATGTGGACACGCGGGCAGCACGAATGCCGGCGAACCCGTCGAGGCCGCACAGGTCGA
>VXNG01000224.1 GCA_009840695.1 Acidimicrobiaceae bacterium | reverse complement strand
CAACGTCGGCTTCAAGGGCTCGCGCAAGTCCACGCCCTTCGCGGCGCAGATGGCGGCCGAGCAGGCTGCTCGCAAGGCGATGGAGCACGGCTTGCGCAAGGTTGATGTGCAGGTCAAGGGCCCCGGTTCGGGCCGCGAGACCGCCATCCGGTCGATTCAGAACATCGGCATCGACGTGACCGGCATCACCGACGTCACGCCGGTCCCCCACAACGGCTGCCGCCAGCCCAAGCGCAGAAGGGTCTGAAGTGTCGCGCTACACCGGACCCAAGGCGCGCGTCTCGCGCCGTCTCAACACCAACATCTGGGGCACCAAGGGAGAGGCGATCGCCCTTGACCGGCGGCCCTACCCGCCCGGTGATCGGGGCCGCTCGCGGCGGCGCAGCACTGCGTCGGAGTTCCTGGTGCAGATGCAGGAGAAGCAGAAGGCCCGTCACACCTACGGCCTGACGGAGCGCCAGTTCCGCAACCTGTTCGCCGAGGCCAGCCGCCGCCAAGGCGTCACCGGTGAGAACATGCTGCGGTTCCTGGAGCTGCGGCTCGACAACTTCGTCTACCGCCTGGGCTGGGGAGCCACCCGTCCTCAGGCTCGCCAGCTCGTCAACCACGGCCACGTCAACGTGAACGGATCCCGAGTGACCATTCCCAGCTACCGGCTGCGCAAGGGCGATGTCGTCGATCTGCGGGACAAGATCCGCAACTCGGCCACCGTCCAGTGGAACGTCGACGTGCTCGACCGCACCCCGCCCGCGTGGATCGACCGCGGCGAGGACAACTTCACCGCCACGGTACGCGAACTGCCCATCCGGGAGCAGATCGACGTGCCGATCCGTGAGCAGCTCATCGTCGAGCTGTACTCCAAGTAACCCATTCTTGCCAACCGAGTTCTACTCCAAGTCACCGAACCCTGATTGACGCAGGAGAGTCGAGGAGTCCCCATGCTTGTAATGCAGCGCCCGACCGTCGAAGTGCTCGAGTCGGCCGACGGCAATCGGCAGCGGTTCGCGATCGGTCCCCTCGAGCCCGGCTTCGGCCACACGCTCGGCAACTCGCTGCGGCGCACGCTGCTGTCGTCCATCCCGGGAGCAGCCGTCACCCAGGTGCGCTTCGACAGCGCGCTGCACGAGTTCGCCACCATCTCCGGCGTAGCCGAGGATGTCACCGACATCATCCTGAACCTGAAGGACCTGGTGCTCGTGGTGCTGTGCGAGGAGCCGGTCACGCTGCGGCTCGACATGCGCGGTCCGGCCGACGTCACCGCCAGCGACATCCAGCGCCATCCCGACGTGGAGATCCTCAACCCGGAGGCTCCGATCGCCACGCTGAACCACGCCGGCCGGCTGGCGGTCGACATCACCGTGGCCCGGGGCCGCGGCTATGTGTCCGCTGAGGAGAACAAGGAACTGACAGCAGCCATCGGCGTGATTCCCGTCGATTCGATCTACTCCCCGGTACGGCGCGTCTCGTTCAGCGTGGAGGCCACCCGGGTCGAGCAGTCCACCGACTACGACCGGCTGGTGCTCGAAGTGGAGACCGACGGGTCGATCTCCCCGACCGACGCGGTGGCCTCCGCGGGGGCCACCCTGCGCAGCCTCATCCAGTTGATCGAGGAGATGAGTGACGAGCCGCGGGGCTTGGAGCTGGGCGAGATCGTGTCGGCTACCCAGCCCGACGCAGAGGCCGAACTCATGGTGGACGACCTCGAGTTGACCGAGCGTCCCCGCAACTGCCTCAAGCGGGCCCAGATCAACACGCTGAACGAGCTACTGGAGCGGACCCCCGACGACTTGCTGGCCATCACGAACTTCGGTGAGAAGAGCCTCGACGAGGTCATCGCCAAGCTCGACGAGCGCGGCCTGTCCCTGCGAGGCGGCGGGGGCTGAGATGCCGGGCCGTCCCCGCAAAGGCCGCCGCTTCGGGGGCAGCAGCCGTCATCAGAAGCTGATGATGGCCAACCTCGTGGCGTCGCTGATCGCGGCGGAAGGCATCACCACCACCGAGGCCAAGGCCAAAGCGGTGCGTCCCGTCGCCGAGAAGATGATCACCAAGGCTCGCCGGGGGGGCGTGCACAACCATCGGCAGGTGGTGAAGTTCCTCGGCGACCGGGAGATGGCGTCCAAGCTCTTCGATGAGATCGGTCCCCGCTACCTCGACCGTCCCGGCGGGTACACGCGCATCGTCAAGCTCGGGCCCCGCCACGGCGACAACGCTCCCATGGCGCGCATCGAACTGGTCTGAGAGGCCGAGAGGGCACGGAGCCTCTGATTGACTGAGGGCCTGGGTCCCGTCGGGGTCGTCCGGATGCGGATGACCGTGGCGTACGAAGGCTCGCACTATCACGGGTTCGCCCGCAACGAGGGGGTGCCTACGGTTGCCGGCGTCCTCGGTGACGCCCTCAGCAGCGTGCTGGGACATCCTGTCGACCTGGTCTGTGCCGGACGCACCGATCGAGGCGTGCATGCCCGGGCCCAGGTGATCTCCTTCGACGCCGATGTGGAGCGAGCCGATCCGGTCCGGCTGGTGCGAGCCATCAACCGCATGTGCGGCCCGTACATCTCGGCGTTAAGGGCCAGTGTCGCTCCTGCCGACTTCGACGCTCGGCGCTCCTGCACCGGCCGGGTCTACCGGTACCGGATACTCAACTCCGTTGTTCCCAATCCGCTGGCGGGCGGCCTGTGCTGGCACGTCGAGCATCCGCTGGATCTGCGGGCCATGCGCACCGCGGCGGACCGGTTGCTGGGTGATCACGACTTCAGCTCCTTCTGTCGCCGCAACCCCTCCCATCCCGACCAGTCGATGGTGCGCACCGTGCGGCGGGCCGTGTGGTGGATCGAAGGCGACGTCGCGGTGTTCGAGATCGAGGCCAGTTCCTTCTGCCACCAGATGGTGCGCTCGCTGGTAGCTCTTCTGGTGTCGGTGGGCCTGGGGCGGCGCAAGCCGTCGGACGTGGGCGGGATCATCGCGGCCCGCGACCGCAGCGCCGCGCCCTCTCCCGCTCCTCCCGGTGGCCTGGTGCTCTGGGCCGCTCTCTACGATCGGAACACAGAAGAGTCGGCGCCCGTCTAGGCACCGGCATCAGATTGTCGTTCGGCGAGCTCAGCCCTAGCCTGAGAGACCGGTCTGTGCGACGGTCCGAACTGATGGCGCGGCCGCCAGCCGAACGACGAAAACCATGGGAGCGAACGTGGCGACCTACAGCCCCAAAGCCTCTGAGATTGAGCGCAGCTGGCACCTCGTCGACGCCGAGGGCATGGTCCTCGGACGGCTCGCCACCGAGGTCGCGACCCTCCTGCGGGGCAAGCACAAGCCCACTTTCGCTCCCCACATCGACACGGGAGACCATGTGGTGATCGTCAACGCCGACAAGGTCGTGCTCACCGCCGGCAAGGCCGACTCCAAGCTGGTCTACCGCCACTCCGGCTACCCCGGGGGCCTGCGCACCGAGACCTACGGCTCCAAGCTGGCCCGCCGCCCCGATGAGGCCGTGCGGGACACGATCCGGGGCATGCTGCCCAAGACAAGGCTGGGACGGGCCCAGATCCGCAAGCTGAAGGTCTACGCCGGTTCCACCCATCCCCACGCCGCCCAGAAGCCCCAGCCCTACGCCATCGAGCACGCCCGGGCTCGATGAGACGCCTTCCGACGATCGAGGTGATGCCACGATGAGTGCTCCGCTCGTACAAGCAACCGGACGCCGCAAGCGATCCGTGGCCCGGGTCCGGCTGCGGACGGGAGCCGGGACCATCACGATCAACGGCCGCGCCGCGGAGGAGTACTTCCCGTCGCGCACCCACCAGATGCAGATACTCGAGCCCATGACGGCCACCGCCACCGAGGGCCGCTACGACGTGGAGGCCACTATCCACGGCGGCGGATCCAGTGGTCAGGCTGGTGCGCTCCGACTGGGCATCTCCCGAGGGCTCGTCGAGGTGGAGCCCGAGTTGCGCGACACACTCAAGAAGGGCGGGTACCTCACTCGCGACCCGCGCAAGAAGGAAGCGAAGAAGTACGGCCTCAAGAAGGCACGCAAGG
>VXNG01000222.1 GCA_009840695.1 Acidimicrobiaceae bacterium | reverse complement strand
GAGTACGTGAGCATACGGGGCGACCGCAAGGTGACGGCCAGCGTGCTGAACCGGTCCAGGCAATTCGTCAGGTTTGACTCCATCGGCAGCGAGGCAATTCCCCGGCATTCTTCTTATAGTGTAAACCCTGTTTCTGAGTTGTTCTACGAAGGCCAGGCGGCGCCGTTCGAGCTGGTGCGCAGCGGGCCCGCCGATCTGATAGCCCAGGAGCTGCAGGTAAGGGTTTACTCCCGAGAGATTAGTGGTTTCACCGGGTCAAGAGAGATCGTAGCAGTCACCTTCCCGGCCGGGGAGACGCGGGCCACCGGGTCGCTCTCAGTCCGGGAGGATGACTTCCCCGAACCGCCGTCGCAGCACTGGTTGCTGCTCCATTTCCTAAAGCCCACACCGTCGGCCACCTACTACGCCGCTCCCGATAGTTTTCAAGACTGGATAGCGGTACCGATCCGCAACAACCCCGGGACCGTGTCCATCGCCGCGGTGGACGAGGACGCCACGATAGCGGAGGGGGAGCGGGCGGACTTCACGCTGACGCGCCGGGGCCCGACGGACGGCGTGCTCACGGTCAACGTGTCCATCGACGATCCCGGACACTTCCGGCGGGGCAATCACTGGAACAGCGTCCCCGACGGCACGGCGGCGGTCACCTTCGCGGCCGGGTTGAGCACGGCCACGCTGAGGGTGCCGACGTCCGACGACCTACGGGACATTCCCGACGACACGCTGACGGTGACCGTGCTGCCCAGCCAGGAGTCCGGCCGATACACGGTGGACACGCAGGACTCCTCCGCCTCGGTCACCGTGACGGATAACGACACAGCCCCGCAGCTCGAGCTCAGGGTGTCTGCCGGCACCGTGGAGGAGGGACAGGAGGCCTACCTCGAAGTCGTCCGCACGGTCGATACCGGAAACCTCATAGATATCCCCGTGCTGTACGGCCTCCGGGGAGAGCAGGAATACCGTATCCCTGGCCTCGGACCGGGAGAGAACCTGATCCGGTACCGCATTCCGAACGAGGACGACGACTACGACGGCCCGGACAGGAGGGTGTACGAGCTGACCCTGCTCCCGCTGGCGGGCGTCCCGGCAGAGGAGCAGTCCCAGTACCGGACGATAAGCGGGCCCAGCACCATCACCATAACCGTAACCGACAACGACCTGCCGCTGGTGGGCGTGGAGGCGGTGAAAGAATCGTACACCGAGAACCAGGTCGGAACTTTCCGGATGGTTCGGGAGGGCCAGACCCCCGGGCAACTGGACGTCCGGGCGCGGGTCACCGAGACCGCGAACTCCTACAACGACCGGTTCGAACAATTCCTGGGCGTGGAACGCACCTATAGCCTCCCTGCCTACCGGGACAGCTGGACCTGGGACTTCAACCTGCAGGGGCAGGACGGCGACGAGGCGGACGGCTCCCTCACCTTCCAGCTCATGCCCGGCGAAGGCTACCGCATCGACCCCGCAAGGTCCGTGGCGACCTTCACCGTCACGGACACCGACCCGACCCCCACCTTGGCCGTGACCGACTCCACCGTCGCCGAGGACGTCGGGACGGTGGAGTTCCGGGTCACGCTCAGCTCCACCGTAAGCCCTCCGTCCCGGAGGACGGTGACGGTGGACTACGTCACGGAGGCCGGCACGGCCTCGGCCGGGGAGGACTACACCCACGTGGCCGGCACGCTGGAGATAGGCCCGGGGGAGACGGGAGGGGTGATAAGCGTTCCGGTCCTGGACAACGGCCTGGCGGAGCTGGGGGAGTCCTTCTCTCTGGTGTTGAGCAACCCGGTAAACGCCGAGCTCCAGGACGGGGCGGCCACGCTGACGGCCGTGGGGACCATCGAGGACGACGAGCCCGTGGTGACCGTCGAGGCCGTCGCGACCGAGGTGGAGGAGGGGTCCCCCATACGCCTGGTCTTCACCCGTTCCGGCAACGACATCGACGTGTCGGCCCCGCTGACGGTGCACTTCCTGGCGGGGTTCAACTTTGACGACGCGAACCCGTCACCTGCGGACTGGCGCCAGGTGGAGATTCCCGCGAACGCGGCCAGCGTGACCTGGGAGCTTGCGACGGAGGATGACGACTACGACGGGCCGGACATGGTTTATGCGGCCGTCGTGGCGCCCCCGACGTGGCTGGACCTTCCGCTGACCTACCGCGTCGAGCCAGGCTCTGCAACCGTAACGGTTAGGGACGACGACCTGCCCGTGGTGACCATCAGGGCAGAGCGCGAGAGCAGCTTCGAGGGCTTCAACGCAGAGTTCACCCTGGCGAGGGAGGGCCAGACCGGCGAGACACTGACCGTTAACGTGAGCGTCGAGCAGACCAATGACAGCGAAACGGAGGAGGCCGACTTCATAACGGGTGCTCCACCCTCCACGGTCACCTTTGCCGCGGGCTCCGCCACGGCCACGCTGACGGTGCCCACCACCAACGACACGGAGGCGGAGCCCCACGGGACCATCACCGCGACGATCACGGATGGGGAGGATGTCGCCTACCGGGTGGGAGATCCCGACAGCGCGTCCACGCTCATCGTCGACACCGACCGGACCTCCACCACCACGTCGCTCTCAGTGTCGACGCAGTCCTCGGTGGTAGAGGAGGGGGAGGACGCGGTTTTCGTGATAACGCGGACCGGCGGCACGAACCTGAATCTGACGGCCCGAGTGCGCGTTACCGAGATAGAGCGCCGATCTCATGTGAACTTCTACACGCAGAGAACACAGAGATTCGACTATACGGCGACCGTGCGAGAGGTCGTCTTCAATCCGGGAGACGTCAGCGCAACCCTGACGGTGACCACCGAGGACGAGAGCCTGAACGACGGCAACAGCAGCATCAGTGCGAGGCTGCTCTTGAGCACGCAATACGGCATCGACCCCTTTCCCTCCATAGCCAACATATGGGTCAGGGACAACGACATTGCCACCGTTTCCTTTGAGCAAGCCGAACTGGGGCATGTCGAGACGCCGGGCCAGTTCGGCCAGTTCACGCTGGTCCGCACCGGAGATACGTCCCATGCCTTGAACGCCTGGGTCGTCTCAACCGAAGTGCTGCACATCTCGCACCATTTTGGGGGTGACCGGATAAGTCAGGGCGTTAGAGCACACCCATTTCCCATTAATGCAGGGAACTCGAGCCATGCCAACGACACACCACCCGAAGTCGTCGGCCCACGGGGAGGCCGGGCGATAATGGTCCTGCAGCCGTTCTACTGCGAGGAGGTCCCGGGAGACTGCTGGTACTGGCCCCAGTACCGCGTGGGAGAGATCTCCACGTTCACCCTGAGGGTCCACAACAGCGACCAGGCGGTGACAGTCGAGGCCGACCGGGAGTCGGTGAACGAGGGGCAGTCCGCCACCTTCACCCTCACCCGGATCGGCGGCACGCCGGCCTCACGCCAGAATCCCCTGACGGTACGTCTGGCGGCCACCCAGGACGGCGAGTTCATCCAGGGCGAGCCTCCCACGGAGGTGACCTTCGCCGGTTATCCGAGCGATCCCGAGTGGACGAAGACAGTGACCATCGATACCGACAACGACGAAGTCTACGAGGTCGACGGCTCCATCACCCTGACCATCCTCCCGCCGGCGGAGCAGGCCTTGCACCGGTACTACGAAGTCGGCGAGGGCGGCCTGTTCGCATCGGCGACCGTGGCCGTGGTCAACGACGACGACCCGGCCTTCCTGGTCGCCGACGCGGAGGGGCCGGAGGGCGGCGGCAGCGTGACCTTCAACGTCACGGCGCCCGTCTACGACGATGAGATGACGGTGGATTGGACCACATCGGACGGCACGGCCACCGCGGGACAGGACTACACGGCCGACTCGGGCACGCTGCGCTTCGCGCCGGGGGAGACCTCCAAGACGATCACCGTTGACGTGCTGGACGACGATGTCCACGAACCCGACGAGACGTTTACCGTAACACTGAGCAACCCGACGGAAGCCTCGATAGGACGCGCAACCGCCACCGGCACCATCAAGGACGACGACCCGGAGGAGCCGCCAGTGGTGTCCGTCTGGACGACCATGGAA
>VXNG01000112.1 GCA_009840695.1 Acidimicrobiaceae bacterium | reverse complement strand
TCACGTACACCCGGGGCCAGTAGCCGATGTTGCCGGGCTGCCAGCGGTGGAAGTTTCGCTTGTCTGTGTCGAGGGCGATGGGCCAGATCACACCTAGATCGGCCGAGGCCTCGATGATGTTGCCCACGTCGGCCTCGTAGGAGAACTCGGGCGAGTGCACGCCCACGATCTCCACCCCCCGGTCTCGGAAGTCGGCGTAGAGCTGGCTGAGGGCTTCGAGGGTGTTCTTGCAGTTGCGGCACCCGAACGTCCAGAACTGCACCACGGTGAGCTTGTTGGCTGCCCGGATCTCTTCCAGCGACGTGGCGTCGGTGTTGAGCCAGCCGTCGAGGTCGGTGAGGGTGTCGGCCATACCCAGCACCTCGATCGGCTCGGGAGGCACTGTGGTCGTGGGGACAGTGGTGGTTGAGACGGTCGTGGTGGGGACGGTGGTGGTTGCGAGTTCCGTGTTGTTGATGGATTCTTCAGCGGCGGACGCCTCGGTGATCGTCGGTTCGGCGGCTGCGACTGTGGTCCCGGGGTCGGTCGTCCCAGCGACGGTGCCCCCGACACTCGTAGTGGCCGCCGCTGGGGCAGCGGCAACCGGAGTGGCGGCGGAGTCATCGTCGGCGTCGTCGCCGCGCACCGCCGTCCAGACGATGGCCGCAACTCCGGCCACCAGCACACCCAGCGCCAAGTAGCGGACGCTCGAAGACCTCATCGCACCAAGGACGATACGCCCCGAGGAGTTAGGTGGACGTGAGGAGGCTTCCGGCCGGGCTGTTCGGGATCGCCCGCTGCTGGCGTGTCAGCGCCGTGTTGATCCGTTGAACTAGGCGGGGCTGAACGCCTCGCGGTACTCGCTCAGCTCCTCCCACACATCTGCACCGTTCAAGGCGCTCTGCGTGTCCTTGGGGAGCCTCAGGAACACGACGCGGCGCCCGCCGTCGCTCCTCGGGTCGAAGAAAATGATGTGCCGGTAGCACAGTCGCACCATGTCGTCGAGTCGTTTCGCGGCTTCCCGGGCTTCGTCCTGGACCTGCCTGAGCATGTCCTTGTCGGCCTTCACGACAGGATGCAGGGCGACCCGCTCGCGGCCGAGCCATTCGGCGACAAGGCTGCGGGCCTGGGCCCGTGCGGCTGTGTCGGCACAGGCGAAGACAGCCGACGACGCCCACTGCACGCTCATCGGGTTCGGCCCGACGCCCAGGGCCGCGGCGACCGACTCCCGCGTGGCGGTGTCGTCGTCGCCGGACAGCGAGAACCAGCGCGAGTCCAAGACGACAAGTCTCGTCTGCTCGTGGTCGATGCCCGCTCTCGAGAGCAGCCCGAGGCATTCCTCGGCATTGGCGCCCCCGTCGGGCGCATGACCTCCGTCAACCCGCACGATGCGGTCGAAGGGGCCTGAAGTCACGAGCTCGAAGGAGCGCACCGTGATGGCGCAGTCACGGTCACGATCACTGATTGCGCTCTTTTCGGCCCGAACTCTCGTCGCCAACGCGGCGGTCACGATGCGTCTCCCGTCACGATGCGTCCCCCGTTCCTCGTGCTCAGAACAGCCGGCCCTGGCCTTCTGAGTGTTGCTGAAGTCAGATTCAAGCACAACACCGGTCCATCCTCAACGGTTGCAGAGACCTCAGACGTTGGCAGCACCCCCGAGGTCGAGCCGTCGTGGGGGGTTGCAGTCGCCGGGGCCTGCCGGCGGTCAGTCGGGGATCACTGCTATCGCTTCGATCTCTATGAGCAGGCCCTCGACGGCCAGGCCGGCTACCCGCACCGCGGTGGCGGCCGGGCCGGGGTCGGGCAGGTACCGGTGGCGGATCTCGGTCATGTGCTTGTAGAACTCGTCCTGGTCGTCACCGTCGTGGACCCAGTACGTGTTGAGCTTCACGATGTCGGTGAGGTCGGCGCCCGCCTCGTTCAGCACCTTGCGGATGTTGTCGAACACCTCGCCGATCTGGGCCTCGATGTCGTAGGGATGCAGCGGCTTGCCGTCGGGAGTCTGGGAAACCTGCCCGCCGACGAACACCAGGTTCCCCACCCGCCAGCCCTGCGAGAATGTGGTGGGCAGCGGCCAGTCCCAGAAGCCCTCGGGCATGATCCTCTGCTTGTCCATCGGTTGCTCCTCCCCCGCCGACAGCCCCGGCCGCCGGCCTCGACTACGCCGCCTCGGCGGCCCGGTACCGCTCCAGCAGCCAGGTGTTGAACTGGGCCAGGAACAGGTCGCCCCGGGCCAGTGGGCCCCGCGGGGCGTAGCGGGACCGCAGGCCCATCTGGGTGGCGATGTTGGCCGGCAGGTCCTCGTTGTTGAACAGGTCGACACCGGCCACGTGCTGGCGGAAGACCTGGTCGAACAGCTTCAGCTCCACCGTCGAGCGCGGGAACACGAACGACATCGACAGGGTGAACGTCTCGGGCCCGGTGGGCGTGACCAGGAACCAGAAGGCCGAGTCGGTGCTCACCCCCATCAGCAGCGACGGCGGCACGCACACGTAGCACATGCGCCAGCGCTCCTCGTCGGTGAGGGTGGCGATGGGCGGGAACAGGCCCCGCTGGGTGGGGTTGAGCCCCCGGTCGCGGTGGGCGGTGCGGCCCCATCCGGCTATCACGCCCGAGCCGGGCTCGTACTCGAAGCTCATGTGCCCCGCGGTGAGGTTCTCCAACTCGGGGTCGTCGCCCTTGGCGAGATCGTAGAGGTCGTGGTGGAGCCGGTCGTTGTGGTAGCCCTCCATGAAGTTCTCGACCATGATCTTCCAGTTGAACGGCAGGTCGGCGAGCATGTCGCGGGGTGTGGAGACCATCTCGGAGAGGTGGTAGTTCTCCAGCAGTTCGGTGGCCTTGGCTACCTGCGGGGCCAATGGCTCCGCATCGGTGTCGAAGTTGGCGAAGATGAAGCCGTTCCACACCTCGCAGGCCAGGGCGGGCAGCCGGATGCTGCTGCGTTCGAAGTCGGATCGGTGGTTCATGTCGGGCGCGCCGAGCAGACGCCCGTCGAGGTCGTACGTCCACCAGTGGTACGGGCACCGGAACGTGCGGACGTTGCCCCGCTGCTCGCCGGGCTCGGCGTACCAGGAGTCGCGCTCCCGCTTGGCCGGGGCGGTGACGCACATGCCCCGGTGCTGGCACACCGACGACATGACGTTGACGTTGTGCTGCTTGTCCCGGGCCACGATGACCTTCTCGCCGCCGGGCAGGGTGGTGGTGAAGTAGTCGCCCGGCTCGGGGATCTCGTCGACGCGGCCGACACAGAGCCAGCTGCGGTCGAACACCGCGGCCAGCTCGAAGTCGTGGAAGTCGGCCCGGGTGTAGGCACCGGGCGGCAGTGTCACCGCCAAGTCAATGTCGGTGGCCGACGCCTCGAACTCCTCCAGCGGTATCGGGCTGACTAGCGCCGCTTCCATTGGTCCCCCATCCGGCCCGGATCGGCCCGCAAGCTAGCACCCGGCCGTTTATCGTCGCGGGTCGTGGATGCCCGGGCCGTCACCGACGCAACGCTTGATGTCGAGCGGACGGCCCAGCTGGTGCATGACGCAGCCCGCCGGCTGGAACTCACCGTCGCCGGGTTCCGGCTGCTCCGGGTGGGCAACCACATCGTGATGGCAAGCCTCGACGGCAAGGTCGTGGCCCGGGTGAGGTACCTCAGCCGCCAGCCGCTCGAGCATCACATCGCTCATCACAGCCGCCTCAAGCAGTTGACGAGAGCGGGGGCTCCCTTCGTGGCACCGCTGTGCGATCCATGCCGGTTGAGCGACGGTCGGATCGTCACCTTCTGGCCGATGCAGTCCCCCGCGCCGAGTCTGTCGCTCGAAGCGCTCGTCGAGCTGGCCTGGCGATGTCATCGCATTGAGGCGTCGGACGCGCTCCCGGTGTGGGACCCCGAGGCGTGTTTCCTGACACGGTGGACGAACCGAGTGCCGCTGATGGAGGCGAGGGGTGTGCCCGCCCGTGTGCGTGCCTTCCTCGAGGTGACGCTGCACCGACGGTTGGGGGCGCTCAGCGAGTGCTGGGCCGACTTGGGGGGAGAGGCTCAGTCCCGGGTGCTGATCCATGGCGACGTCTA
>VXNG01000043.1 GCA_009840695.1 Acidimicrobiaceae bacterium | reverse complement strand
CGTCGCGGGTGCACAGGTAGGTGACCGCGTTGATGAGGTCCTCGAGCTGGAGCTGGGGCAACAGCATCCCCCGGTCGCCTCCGGAATCACCGAAACCGCGGTAGTCGAATATCAGCACATGAAAGCCGGCGGCGGTGAGGGCCTCGTGGTAGGGCAGGTACAGCTTGGCGTCCTTGAGCCCGAGCCAGCCCGGCCCCTGGACGATGGCCGGCACCGGATCGGTGACCTCATCCGGCGAGCGCAGCAGACCCATGAGCCTGACGCCTTCACTGAAGAAGGCAACCTCGGTTTCGTGCACGGCGTCTCCTCTGCCGAGCCCGCCCGATTTGAGCCCGATCAGTACAGTCATTATTGTATACAATGGCGGGCGCCGGGGATTCCGACCTCTCCCCGGCGCCCCTTCTATCTCAGGCCCGATCCCGACATTCCGACACCGTAGGAGCAGGCAAATGGCCGAAATGATGTCATCGAGCGAATTCAGAGTGGCCTTGGAGCAGGCGTTCGCGGGCACCATGGCCAAGGACGCCTCCTTCAGCCGGGCCTGGGCCGCGGGCAAGCTCCACAAGCAGCACTTCGTCCACTGGGCGACCAACCACTACCACTACATCGGCCCGTTCGGCGACTATCTCGGCCTCATGTACGCCAACACGCCCGACCACGCCCGCGACGCCAAGGACTTCCTGCTGCAGAACATGTACGAGGAGGAGCTCAGCGACGACCGCCACACCGACCTGCTGATCCGCTTCGCCGAGGCGTGCGGCGGCACCCGGGAACACGTGCAGGACCGCAACAACGCCATGCCGTTCGCCAAGGGCATGCAGGGCTGGATGTACTACGTGTCGGGCCGGGAGAACTTCGTGGTGTCGTCGGCGGCGCTGATCGTCGGCCTGGAGTCGCAGGTGCCCTCCATCTACCGCGCCCAGTACCCGACGCTCATCAACAAGTACAGGTTCTCGGAGTGGGAGGCGGAGTTCTTCGACCTGCACATCACCTCCGACGAGATCCACGGCGAGCGGGGCTACCAGATCGTGCTCAAGTACGCCGACACGCCCGAGCTCCAGCAGCGCTGCCTGCACTACGTGCGGGAGGCGGCCGACATGCGCTTCGCCTACACCAAGGCGCTGTACGAGACCTATGTGCTGCCCGACCTCGGCCCCTGGGTCGAGGAGGACGAGCGCGAGCCCGCGCTTGTGGGCTGATAGCGGGTCGAGTTCGAGCGCGGGGCTCTGATCAGCGTGCCGCGCATCTACTTCAGGACGGCCGACCAGTACGTAGAGTTCGCCGAGGGCGAAGAGGTGAATGTGCTGCGGATGGCCATCCGGGAGGGCATAGACGTGCCGTGGCAGTGCGCCAGCGGCAACTGCGGCACTGACCGCCTGGTGGTCGAGGAGGGGGCCGAGAACCTCGACCCGCCCCGGCGACGGGAGCGGGCCCGGCTGGACCAGCTGGTGGATGAGGGCTACCGCCTGGCCTGCCAGACCTACACCCGCGGCGACGTGACCTTCAGCTGGGATCCCGACCAGGTGGGACTCGACGACGAACCTGGCACCGGCGGCGCGTCCCGGACGGGCTGGGCCGGCACCGGCTGAGCTGCTGAGCTTCGGGGCGGCTGAGCCATGGCGGCACCCAGGGGATGGTTCGAGACGGAAGCCACCGCGGAGGAGCTGGCCGCGGCGGGCAAGCTCGTCGTGCACCTGCACCGCCACGAGATCCTGCTGCTGTGGAACGACGGCGAGCCGGTGGCCCTGTCCAACGTGTGCATCCACCGGGGCCGCAAGCTCAACGAGGGCGTGATGCTGGGCACCCGGCTGGTGTGCGCCGGCCACCAGTGGGCCTACGAGGTCACCACCGGGTACTGCACGGCCCGGGAGCGCTACCAGCCCCGCTACGCGCTGGAAGTACGCGACGGCCAGATCCTCGTCGAGCTGCCCGCCAAGCGAGGCCCCGACACCCCAGACTGACCATGACGCCCTCCGGGCAGGTTGTGTGTTGGTGTAGGGAGGCTTGGTGTCGGCTGCTATGGCGCCGCGGCCCGACGGGTTCAGCCTTCGGCCTGGTCCCAGTCGCTGTAGTCGGGATCGAGCAGGGCAGCCGCCTCGCGGCGCAGGAATTTCCAGCCGTCAGCGGTCCGCACGTATGTGTCTCCGTAGTACCCGTTGGCGCCGAAGCTCGCCCCGTCGGCGGTGATGCCCGACGCGGCGTAGTAGACCGTTCCGGTGGCCGAATCGCCGTCCACGTCGATGATGTGGTTGGACGTCAGGTGGTACAGATTGCGGGATCCCTCGAAGGTCGCCTTGAAGAACGCCTCGATCTCGTCACGGTCGTTCATCACCGGCACGCCGCCCGGTCCTGGATCGAAGACGGCCTCGGGAACGAAGAGGTCGACCAGCTTGTCGAGCTGCATCGTGTCCACCGCCATGGCGTATTCGTAGGTAAGCCGGCGAATGGCCTCAAGGTCGTTGAACTCTGACACAGCGCTTCTCCTTCACGTCGTTGGGTTTTGGAGTCATATGTCGGACAAATGCCAGACCTGTGCGATCAGGACCGTATAGACCTACGAAATAGGCGTCAAGCGCGGCGCGAGTTACGTTTGTGCAATCGCTCGATTGCATGCAATCATTCATAGGTCCGATCAAGATTCCGGGCTGGGCCGAGAGGGCGCCCATGAGGCGGGCCGCACCGGCCTGTAACTAGTCTGCGGCCTGTTCGCTCAGCTCCCTGAACCCAGTTCTCCATCAACACAATCAAGGAGGAGTCCATGAGACTCGAAGGCAAAGTCGCCGCCGTCACCGGAGGCACCCGCGGGATCGGGCGGGCCATCGCCGGCGCGATCATCGACGAGGGCGGGAAGGTCGCGGTGTGCAGCCGCTCCGAGGAGAAGGGTGCGCAGGCGCTGGCGGAGATGGATGCGGGCGACCGGGCGATCTTCGTGCAGGGCGACATCCAGCAGCAGGAGGCGGTGAACCGGCTGGTCGACACCACCGTCGAGACCTTCGGCACCATCGACATCATGGTCAACAACGCCGGCGGGTCCTCGGGCTTCGCGCCGGTGGCCCAACTGGAGGACGCGGCCTGGGAGGAGTGCCTGAACTGGTGCCTCAACCCCACGTTCTGGGGCACCCGGCGGGCCCTGCAGACCATGGAGAAGAACGGCTGGGGCCGCATCATCAACATCTCGTCGGTGGAGGGCCGCCAGGCCGACAAGGCCGCTATCTCGCACTACATCACCAACAAGCACGCCATCATCGGGCTCACCCGGGCCGTCGCCTTCGAGTACGGCCCGGTGGGGATCACCTGCAACGTGCTGTGCCCCGGTGCCATCGAGACCGACATCATGAAGACGGCCGGGCCCCAAGCTGCCGAGGCCATGGGAATCACCTACGAGGAGTTCCTCGACACCTACGCGCAGCTGGCCTCGATCAAGCGCCTGAACACCGTCGATGAGGTCGCGGCCATGGCCATCCATGTCTGCACCGACGTCGGGGGCGGGATAAACGGCGCCGTCCTCGACCTCCACGGAGGCAGCCTCCTGGCCTGAGTTGGCGCACCGAGTCTCACCGATCTCAAGGAGGCCCCATGCTTGGTGACCGCTGGATCATCGACCGCGTTCCGACCGAGAGGTTCCCCGACTACACCAGGGCCAATGCCGGCGAGGTGCTGGCCGACCCGGTCACTCCTCTGGGCTGGACGTTCTGTTGGGAGTCGGGCGTGGTCCTGGGCTGCCGCGAGGGGTTCGCGACCTTCGGGGTGTTCGACGCCGACGAGTACGGCGATCCGCCGGAGTGCTTCGGGCTCTTCGGCGGCTACTTCTACAACTCGCTGACCCAGGCCCGGCTGCTGGGTGTGCGCATGCCCGGCGCCTCCCCCGAGCAGATCGACGAGGCCTACTTCGACGAGCACCCCGACGTTCCCCCGTACGTGCCCAAGCCGTGGCACGAGAGCGAGCACCACTCCCAGAAGCTCACCGAGACCGCCGGATACGTGATGTCCACCGACGTCCACCAGCCGGTGCTCGACCAGCAGGAAACGGCCAAGCGCATCCGGGACGAGCGGCCTGATCTGGCCACCGTCTCGAACGAGGATCTGGTGGCCCGGGCGCGATCGCTGCAACCCCAGATGGTTGACAACTTCAAGCATCACGTCACCTCGTCGCTGGGGGCGTCGTTCGGGCCGGGAACCATCGCCGCGGTGGTGGCCGAGTTGGGGCGGCCCGACGACAGCCTGAGGCTCATCACCGGCATCGGCGACGTCGACTCGGCCGACATCGCCCGCGAGCTGTGGGTGCTGTCACGGATGATCCGATCCAGCGACCAGCTGACCGCGGAGTTCGACGCCGGCCGGGACGGCCTGGGCAAACGGCTGGCGGGCACAGAATTCGGCGATGCCTTCGACGTCTTCCTGTACAACCACGGCTCCCGGGGACCCAACGAGTGGGACCCGGGCGCCGAGAGCTACGAGACGAACCCTGGCCTCGCCTATGCCCAGCTCGACGTCCTGCGGCGGCAGTCCGACGACGCCGACCCGGTCACCGCGCTGGAGCGCAAGGCGGCCGAGCGGGCCGGCATCGCGGCCGAGATCGAGGAGCTCCTGGCCGACAACGAGGAGACACTCGAGACGTTCCGGGCCGGCATGAAGTCGTCGGGGATCTTCCTGGCCGCACGGGAGCGCTCGAAGTGCACCAACATCCGGGTCATCCACGAGGCCCGGATGTGCTTCGACGAGCTGGGCCGCCGGATGGCGGAGGCGGGCCACATCGAGTCGCCGGGCCAGATCTACATGCTGCTGGAGGCCGAGCTGGACGACTTCCTGGCCGACCCGAGCTCCTTCGGCCCGGCGCTGGCTCAACGCGAGGCCGAGCACCGGAGCCTCTACGACCTGGAACCGCCGTTCATCATCACCCACCAGGCGCCGCCGGTCAGCGATTGGCCCCGGAAGGCTGAGGCGGTCCTGGCGGCGGCGGAGGCAGGCTCGGTGCTGACCGGCGCGGCCTGCTCACCGGGCACGGTGAGCGGCGTTGCCCGCGTAGTCCTCGACCCTCACGACCCCTCCGCGCTGGGGCCGGGCGAGATCATGGTCACGGTGCAGACCGACCCGTCTTGGACGCCGCTGTTCCTGGCCGCCGGTGCGGTGGTAACCAACGTCGGGGCTCCGGCCAGCCATGCCTCGATCGTGAGCCGCGAACTCGGCATCCCGTGCGTGGCGTCGGTGCCGGACGCGACGCTCGTCATTCCGGACGGAGCCACCGTCACCGTCGACGGCACCGCCGGCACCGTCACCATCGACGCCCTGCCGTAGAGGCCCTACGCGGATTGGGAGGTCGGGGTCAGGCTCGGCCTGCGGCCGCCTCCGAGGCGCGGGTACGCCCGCAGAGGCGGATCAGCTCCTCGTGGAGCTCGAACCAGACGGTGTGGTAGCTGTCGCGCAGGGGGTGGGCCATCATCTGGGTGTCGCCTCGCTGGAGCGCCTCCAGCGCCGCCGTGAGGCGCTCGCCGTAGCGGGCCAGGCGCGATTCGGCAGCCGAAACCTCTTCGACGACCGCGAGGACACGGGGGTGGATGCCGTCTCGGAGCTGCACGATCACCGCGTCGTCGTAGGCCGCGTCGGTGTGATCGTTGACGACCTCGGCGCCGTCGACGACGCGCATCTGCCACGACGTGACCAGCTCCTTGAAGTCCCGGTCGACGGAATGGAAGCCGTCCATGAGGGGCTCTATCGCGGTCCGGAGACGCTCGGCGTCACGGCGGAACAGCTCATCCACTCCAGCCAGAGCCTCTGGAGTGAGGCGGACTCGCCCGCCGGACAGCTCCTGGACGGCCCCCTCGCCCGATAGGGCAGCGATGGCCGCTTCGGCCTGGTCGGGCCGGCAGCCGAGCACGTCGGCCAGCGACTCTGCCGAGGCCATTCCCTTCAAGCCGACGACGCGGCGAACCTCTACCGGATCAAGGCCGGGCCCGGCCTGGAGGCCCGACTCAGTGCCGGTCCGGGAACTGGAAGGCCGCTGGAGCTCCGTTCGCCAGGCTCGCAGCACCCGCACCTCGTCCAGTTCGATCCGGTTGCCGGGATGTGCTCCCCGCAGCAGCAGGCCCCGGTCGCCGTCAACCGTGACGGTCTCACCGCGGGCAACACGCGAGCCGGCCACGACAATGCCGTCGTCTCGGACCTCAATTGCGGCTGCACCCACCACCGCAGGGATGCCCCACGATCGGGCCACCACCGCCGCGTGGCAGACGATCCCGCCCAGGGTGGTAACCAGTCCAGCGGCCTCGGCCATCCCGGCGACGTCCGCGGGCGAGGTCTCCCGCCGGATCAGGATGACCGGCTCGCCCCGCCCGGCCCGGGCCAGCGTCTCGTCGACATCGGTGCAGACCACACCGACGGCCCTACCCGGCGACGCGGCCAAGCCGTCAGCCAGGACCTCGGCCGCGGCAGCTGGCGGCTCGAGCGCGGGCGCGGTGGGAGGATCGGCGAGAATCGGCTCGACCCTGGCCAGCGCGCCGGCCCGGTCGAGGGGAAAGTCGGGGTCCTCGGCCATGTCGATGGCGGTTCGAAGCGCGGCCCGCGGGCTCCGCTTGCCGGGACGGACCTGCAGCAGCCACAGCACGGCGTCCTCGACCGTGAACTCGATGTCGGCGATGTCGGCGATGTCCCGCTCCAGCAGGGCGGCTGCCGCGGCGAGCTCACCGGCCACCTCCGGCCACAGAGTTCTCATCTCGGCGAGCGATCGGGTCGAGTACGAGCCCGACACCACATCCTCGCCCTGCGCGCCGGGCAGGAACTCCCCCACCAGAGTCTGCTCGCCGGTGCTGGGATCGCGGCTGAAGGCCACACCGGTGCCCGAGCGCTCACCGAGATTGCCGAACGTCATGGCCTGCACGGTCACCGCGGTGCCGAGGTCGTCAGGGATGCCCTCCACCTGCCGGTAGAGGATGGCTCGCTCGGAGTTCCACGAAGCGAACACGGCCCGGACGGCCTGCTGTAGCTGCGTGACCGGATCGTCAGGTATGTCGTGCCCGGCGGCCGCGAGCTCCTCCCGCAGCTGCCGGGTCGCGGCCGCCAGTGCCCCCGGTGGCAGCGACCGCCCCTCGTCAGGCCCCAGACACTCAGCCGACAGGCGCCCTACCAGTCCGGCCGGGGCGGTGGCCACGACGGCTGCGTAGGACTGGATGAAACGCCGGGCGGTGTCCCACCCGAAGAAGCCGACTCCGGAGCGCGCCGAGAGTGCCTCAGCCACCGCATCGGTCATGCCGACGTTGAGGACCGTGTCCATCATCCCCGGCATCGACACCGGCGCCCCGGAGCGGACGCTGACCAGCAGGGGTGCCTCGGGATCGCGGAGGCGGCGGTCGAGTTGCTGTTCGATCCACGAGACCCCGGCCGCCAGCATGTCGTCGAGAGCGACATGCCAGCCCGCCTCGAGCACCTCGCGGCACGCCGCGGTGGTGAGGACGAAGCCGGGCGGTACGGGCAGGCCCAGCTCGGTCATCCGCACCAGGGCGGCCCCCTTGCCTCCGAGCAGCCCGGGGCGATCCGAGATGTCCAGCTCAGTGGCCTCAGCGAAGGTGAAGCCGAGCGGAGCGGTTCGGATCACCGCTCACCCCACGATTCGAGCACCTCCCGGACCGTTCGGGTGAACTCGGCGGCCGGTGCCCCGTCGAAGGCGCGGTGATCCCAGGTGAGGCTGAGGGTAAGGGTGGGTCGCGGCACCGGCCGATCGTCGTCGTCCCAATGCACATCGCGCCGGATGCGGCCCACGCCGAGGATGGCGGTGTTGGGCGGATTGATGATCGGGGTGAACGCGTCGACGCCGTACATGCCCATCGCAGTGACCGTGAACGTCGCCCCCTTGAAGTCGTCCAGTCCCAGCGATCGGGAGCGAGCAGCCGCGGCCAGCCGCTCCGTCTCGACGCTGATGTCGGTGATGGACCGGCGGTCCGCGCCCCGCACGACCGGGACCACAAGGCCGTCGTCGAGGGCCACAGCCATCCCAACGTTGACTTCGGGCAGCAGGGCGATGCCGTCATCGGTGATCTGGCTGTTGACTATCGGATGCTCGACGAGCGCGGCGGCAACCGCCGCGATCACATAGTCGGTGTAGCTGGGGGCGCCACCGTCGACCTGCCGCCGTCTGCGGTCAGCCACGACCCGGTCCATGGCTGCGTCCATGGTGAGGGTGAGCTGGGCCATGTCGTGGAGCGAGTCGTGCATCCGCGACGCGATCGTGCGGCGCATGCCCCGCATCGGAACGACTCCTATGGGTGTCTGCGAGGGCGGGGGCAATGCGGTGCCAGAGCCGGACGGACGGGCCCGGCTCCCCGACCGCCGCCGTCCGGGCGCCTGTCCAGGTGGGGTGGAGGCGGGTGCGGGCCCGGCCCCGGCCAGTTGCTGCCGGACATGCGAGGCGACATCGTCGCGGGTGATCCGCGGGTCGACGCCGGTGCGGCGAACGGCCGCGATGTCGACACCCAGCAGGTCTGCCAGCCGGCGGGCCGCGACGGTCGCCATTGTCGGAGTATCGGTGCTGGGCACCGGGGCCGGAAGCGTCTCGGCGAAGCTCTGCACGTCCTCGGAGACGACGCGACCGCCGGGGCCCGAGCCTGCGACTGCGGCGATGTCGACGCCCAGCTCCGCGGCCACGCGGCGGGCGTTGGGCGACGAGAGGATCCGGCCGCCGTCGCCGCGGGCCGGTTTGCCCCCTCTTGCGGCAAGGGCTGGCGTTGCAGGCGCTGCGGCAACCGCCGATCCGGAGGCGACGGCCGGCGAGCGGGCTGTACCGGCTGTGCCGGCCGTCTCTGCTGCCGGCGGATCCTCCCCCTCAGCGAGGAACCATCCGATGCGGGCCCCGCAACCGAAGGTCTCGCCCGGCGCTCCGATCTGATGGAGCCGGCCAGAAGCGCTGGCCTCGACGTCGCTCTCGACCTTGTCGGTCTCGATGGCCAGCACCGCCATACCCTCAGTGACCTCCGCACCGTCGGCAACATGCCAGCCGATGATGGTGCCGGCCTCCATCGTGAGGCCCAGCTTCGGCATCTGGAACTCGGTGGCCATGCCGGCTGCCCTAAGCGCGATCGAGAGTGGTACGGATCTGCGCGGCGATCCTGGCGGCGTCCGGGACGTAGCGGGATTCGAGCGCCGGGCTGAAGGGCACCGGCGAGAAGGGCGCCGCCACCCGCGCGACCGGGGCGTCGAGGTAGTCGAAGGCATGCTCCTGGATCTGGGCTGCAACCTCGGCACCGAGACCGCCGAACCGGACCGCCTCGTGCACCACCACGATGCGGTTGGTCTTGCGAGCCGACGCCACAACCGCTTCGGTGTCGATCGGCTGCACTGACCTCAGGTCGATCACCTCGCAGTCGATGCCGTCGGCGGCCAACTGATCGGCCGCGGTGAGCGACTCCGAAACCATCCGGCTGTAGGCCACCACGGTTACGTCAGCACCCGGGCGAACGACGTGGGCCTCTCCGATCGGAACCTCGTACAGCTCCGCCGGAACCTCGCCCCTCACGCCGAACATGCGCTTGTGCTTCACCAGCACGGTGGGGTTGTCGTCGCGCAGGCACGACACCGTCAGGCCCTTCATGTCGTAGGGAGTGGAGGGCATCACGACCTTGAGGCCCGGGACGTGGCACAGCATCGCCTCGAGGCTCTGGCTGTGCTGGGCCGCGGCCGATAGGCCGGCACCGCCGTTGGTGGTGATGGTCACCGGCAGCCGGGCGCTGCCGCCGAACAGGTACTTGAGCTTGGCGGCCTGGTTGGCCAGCTGGTCCATGGCGACCAGCACGAAGTCCATGAACATCAGGTCGACCACCGGCCGCAGCCCGCACACGGCGGCACCGATCCCCAGCCCCACGATGGCCTGCTCCGAAATGGGGGTGTCCACCATCCTGAGCTCGCCGAACTCGTCGAAGAGGCCGGCGAAGCTGCCGAAGACGCCGCCCTTGCGGCCCACGTCCTCGCCGACGACGAAGATGTCGCTATCGGCGTCCATCATCTGGCGCACGCCCTGGTTGAACGCCTTGAGGTAGGTGAGCTCGGCCATGCTCAGAGCGGCTGCCGCTGGTCGGCAGGGCCGGAGTACACACCGTCGAGCAGGTC
Organism: Acidimicrobiaceae bacterium; assembly: GCA_009840695.1. Next base: position 30,707 of record VXNG01000043.1, on the reverse strand, counting down.
GTCCGGGTCGGGCAACGGGCTCTGCTCGGCGAAATCTATGGCCGCCTCGACCTGGGCGGCGATCTCGGCCCGGACGGCCTCGATCCCGTCGGGGGTCATCGCTCCGGCGCCGACCATCAGGTCCTCGTGTCGGGGGATGGGGTCCTTGGCCCTCCACTGGTTGAGCTCGTCGTCGGAGCGGTACTTCATCCCCAGGGTCTGGACGCCGTGGTGGTTGTAGAACCGGTAGGTCTTGCACTCCATGAACGACGGCCCCCCGCCCGCCCTCGCCCGGGCGGCTGCGGCGGTGGTGGCCTCGAACACGGCCACCGGGTCCATGCCGTCGACCATGGTGCCGGGCATCCCGTAGGCCGGGGCGCGCTCGACGACATCGTCGATGGCCATGGTCAGGTAGCGGGGGGTGTATTCCCCGTACTCGTTGTTCTCGCACACGAACAGCACCGGAAGCTGGAGCGCGGCGGCCATGTTGGCGGCCTCGTGGAACGCTCCGATGTTGGTGGCCCCGTCGCCGAAGAAGGCCACGCTCACCGCCCCGTTGGCCCGGTACTTGTTGGCAAAGCCGGCACCGACCGCTATCGGAACGCCGCCGCCCACGATCCCGTTGGCTCCGAGCATGTTCAGGTCCAGGTCGCAGACGTGCATCGATCCGCCCTTGCCGCCGCAGTAGCCGGTGGCCTTGCCCATCAGCTCGGCCATCATCCGGGACAGGTCTCCGCCCTTGGCCACAAGATGGCCGTGGCCCCGGTGGGTGGAGCTGACCTGGTCCTCGTCGCGCAGCGCGGTGCACACTCCGGCCGCCACCGCCTCCTGGCCGACGTACAGGTGGATGAAGCCCGGCATCCGGCCCGCCTCGGAGATCCGCCCGGCGGCCTCCTCGAACAGGCGGATGCGGACCATGCGCCGGTGGATGTCGCGCAGGACCTCGTGCGACGGACCGGTCACCGCGCTCTCCCGCCGATCACGGACCCGCTCCGATACCCCAGCGGATGGCTCGGCGCAGCAGCTCGTAGTACTCGGGAGCGTTCCAGGAGCAGCGCTCGACCTTCGGGTAGTAGTCCCGCAGCGGGAACATGTCCCAGTGGCCCCGGCAGTGCCCGAGGGTGTTGTAGAGCACGGCGCCGGAACCGAGAGGGCGCAGGTACTGCACGAGGTGCTCGCCCGGGCCCGCGGTCCAGTCGCTCTCGGCGAAGCCGCGGGCCTCGCCCCGCCACCGGGTGAGCAGCAGCGGCTGGAGGGTGCCGCGGTCGGCGTGCTCCATGAGGTACAGCTCGTCGTCGGTGGTGAACGACTCGATGCCGGCCACCAGCCAATGGTCGGGATCGGCCGGTTCGACCTGGTAGGGCGCTATGGGCGGGTGGGCGATGAACTGGCTGCCGAGGGTCTCGGCGAACACCGGGAAGCAGCGAGGCGACTCGACGCCGTTGGGCCGGGGAAGGTCCAGCGCCGAGTTGGTGCCATGAAGGGCCACCCACCGCCCGCCGTGCTCCACCCAGGAGCGGAGAGCCCGCTGGGCCCGCCCCGAGGGCCGCACGTCGCAGGTGTAGCTCACCAGGAAGCGGCACCCGTCGAGCGCGTCGGTGTCCTCGTAGGTGGCGTCGACCCGGGTGCGCACATGGGGATGCTCGGCCAGCAGGCGGAGCAGCTCGCGGCGGGCGAAGTCGATGTCGTGGTACTTGCCGCCGGCCACCAGGCAGGCGTCGACACGTCCCTCTGCCGGCGCTTCAGTAGTCGACACGCTTGAGGAAGCCGCCGTCGACGGTGAGGTTGGCTCCGTTGATATGGCGGGCCGCGTCGCTGGCCAGGAACGCCACCGCGTTGGCGACGTCGGAGGCGGTCCCCATGTCGCCACCGGGATGGCTCTTCTGGGTGGCCTCGAAGAACTCGGGCAGGCGGCCCTTGATCCTGTCCCAGTCGCCGCCGTCTATGAAGATCGGTCCGGGCGACACCACGTTGCAGCGGATGCCTCTGGCTCCGAGCACCTGGGCCTGGCCCAGCGTCCAGTTGGTGGCGGCGGCCTTGAAGGCGCTGTAGCTGTTCGAGCCCGAAGCGAAGTGCTCCGCGGAGGCGGTGGTGCCGATGCTCACCAGCGAGCCACCGCCGTCGGCGAGGGCGTCGGCCGCGGCAGCCACCCCGCCCACCAGAGCCCGGAGATCGACATTGAAGTTCGTGGTCCAGTCGTCGAGCTGCTTCTGGCCCTTGCCGGAGGTGTTGTGCACGTATATGTCGATGCCGCCCAGAGCCTCGGCCGACGACGCGACCCAAGCTTCGAGCGAGCCGAGATCGCCGGCGTCGACCGCCGAGCCGACCGCGGTGCCGGCCGTGGACAGCTCGGCCACGGCCCGGTCGACGTCATCGCCGTTGCGGGCGCAGATCGCCACCGACGCCCCCTCCGCGAGCAAGGTCTCGGCGACAGCCCGGCCGATGCCCTTGGTCGAGCCGGTGACGAGAGCCTTCTTGTCTGCCAGTCCGAGATCCATTTGTCTCCCCCTAATTGATCGAATGGTTAGTTATTCCATCATGTTAGAACAGCGAGCGCGACAACGGCCCCCTGGTTGCGCACGGCCTGAAATAGCCTTCAGGGATGGCATCGAAGTCGACCCGGTTGGGTCGCCCTCCGGCGACGAGCTCGGCTGAGACGAGGGGCCGCATCATCGATGTGGCCCGGCGGTACTTCGCCGAGCTGGGCTACGAGGCGACCACGAATCAGGCAGTGGCCAGCGAGGTCGGGATCACCACCGGCGCGATCTACCACTACTTCGACTCGAAGCTCGAGATCTACAAGGCCGTGCTGGACGAGGTACAGGACCGGGTCTACAAGCGCTTCGGTGCGGCCGAACGCAGCGCCGACACCTTCGTGGGCAAGATCGAGGCCGTCCTCGAGACCGCCCATGAGCTCAACAACGACGACCCGTCACTGGCCCGGTTCCTAGGCGCGTCGCGCATCGATCGCCGGCGTATCGGCGAGCTCGCCAGCGAACTGGGCCGGGGGGACGCCCGGCGCAGCGAGTTCTTCGAGAACATCGTCGACTGCGGCATCTCCACGGGTGAGATCACGCCCGGTGACCGGGCCGCGGTGCTGGCCTACATCCACGCCTTCACGATCGGCTTGACCGACGGGCTGTCACACGACCAGCGCGATCACCGGCAGGCGCTCGACGGCTTCAAGCTGGTGCTGGAAGGCAAGATCGGGCGGGCCGAGCCGGGTGCTGCTCAGTGGTCCGAGGAGGTCTCCGCGATCCGGTGATGGGCCACCCTCGGCCCGGCGACCCAGCCGCACAGCTGCGGGTCGCACTCCCGCAGATCGCCGGAGATCCATGATCCGTTGGGCCGGAACCGGCCCTGCCGATCACCGTCGGTGACCACCACGCAGCCGGTCCCGTCGGGCTCGTAGAGCGCGCCGGTGAAGGGATGGCGCAAACCGTTCACGGCTCCGCCCCCACCCAGGCGTCGAGTTTGGCGTGGAGCCAGCGGATCTTCGACTCCTGGTAGTTGCCCAACGTGATGCCCGGCTTGCGGGTGGTCTCCAGCCCTCGCTGGACCTTCTCCATGTTGAACAGATCCTGGTTGAAGACCTTGCCCAGCATGCTCAACTCGGGTGCGTCGGTGAAGGTCTCGTGCTCCTCGAGGAAGTGGACGGGAGCGTTGGGCGGCTTCTCGCCGCGGTAGGGGGCCAGGAAGATGCACTCCATGAGGGAGCTGCGGTGGTCGTCGCCGTTGGGACGGAACCGGTAGACGATCCGGTTGAAGGCTCCCCACGGGTGGAAGTTGGGGAAGATCGTGTAGTCGATGCTGTCCATCATCTCGGCGTCGGACATCCGGTCGACCCACTCGCCGGCCACCGGTCGCCACCGGTCCCGGCTGGCGGCCGCCCCCATGGCCCGCATCGACTGGTCCGATGACACCGGAAGCGGTGTGGGCTCGTCGACCCGGGTGTCGGTCATGGCCCGCATCATGTCGTCCTGGGTGGGCGTCCAGTCCAGCAGCGGGCTCGGAGTGCCGCCGGGGGTGATGGCCCGGGCGAAGTTCTCCCAGATGTCGACCTGGGTGTTGGTGTCGCCGAGATAGGGAGCGATCTGGGGATGGGTGCCGTTGACGTGAAAGGCCTCGCAGAAGGCCTCCTGGGCGATCTTCCAGTTGGCGTGGATCACCTTGGCCACATGGGCCTGGGTGTAGCGGTTGGCCAGGTCCCACACCTCGAACTGCTCGGTGATCTCACCGAGGAAGTCCTCCAGCGGCTCGGCGCCGGGATCGGGATTGATCATCACGAAGCCGGCCCACGTGCCCACCTTGCACTCGGGCAACGAGAACTCCTCGTCGCGGACGTGCTCGAAGTCCCACCGGGCCGGTACGTGCTTGAGCGCGCCGTCGAGGGTCCATGCGAAGCCGTGGAACGGGCAGCGGATCTCGCTGCAGCGCCCGGCGTACTCCTTCAGGCGCCGGCCGCGATGCAGGCAGGCGTTGGGATAGGCCTTGATCTCGTCGGGCGCGGTGCGAATAACGATGTAGGAGTCGCGCACGATCTCGTACAGGACATGGTCGCCTACTTCAGGAATGTCGTCGGCCCGGCAGGCGAACTGCCAGACCGACCGCCACAGGGTGCGGGCCTCCCGCTCGTGCCACTCCCGTGAGATGTATCGGCCGATGTCGATGTCGCTGCTGCCCAGGTAGCGGGGCGACTCCAGGCGCAGCACGTCGGGAACCGGATGGGTGTCGGCGTCGAGCAGTTCCTGGTAGCTGATGCCCGGCGAGCGGGCCGATCCCGGTTGGGTCGGGCTCATTGGCCGTCCCTCCTCTGGTAACTCGTCGTGCGCTGGGTGCGGCCGCCGGCGACCAGGATCAGTTGGCCGGTGACCCATGATGCTGCATCGGACGCGAGGTAGGCGACCGCCGCGGCGATGTCATCAGGCGTGCCCATCCGCCCGAGGGGGATGGTGGACTCGAGTTCTGCGATGCGCTCGGGGTCGTCGGTGAACACCTCGCGGAACGTCTCCGTCATCACCGGACCGGGCGCCACCGCGTTGACTCTGATCGATGGAGCGAGTTCGAGCGCGAGGGTCTGGGTCAGATTGTTGACCGCGGCCTTGGCAGCCGCGTAGGGGCCGGTGAACGGCGACCCCCGGGTGGCGGCTCCGGAGGTGATGTTGATGATGCTGCCGCCGCTGGTCATCCGGGTCGCCGCCGCCCGGCATCCCTGGAAGGCGCTGGTGAGGTTGAGCTCCATCTGGGACCGGAAGATCTCATCGGGAGTGTCGGCCAGGGCTCGGGTGGTCTTCTCGTCGGAGCCGCCGACGTTGTTGACCCAGACATCGAGTCGGCCGAACCCCGACAGGGCACGATCGGCGAGCGTGTCGGAGAAGTCGCGGATGTCGCCATCCACGACCAGAGCCCTCCGGCCCCGGCCGCGGACCCCCTCGGCGGTGGCATCGAGGTCGACGAGGCGGCGGGCATTGATGACCACATCGCATCCGAAGTCGGCCAGGCCCCAGGCAATCGCCCGTCCAAGGCCCCGCCCCGAGCCGGTGACGACGGCCACCCGGCCGTCCATGTCGAACGAGTCCCACAGGCTCACTCGCACAAAACTAACTCATCGATTAGTTTTGGACAACGGCCCGACCCCCACCGGTAGGTTGGTTCCCGGCATCCAGGAGGTTCCATTGAGACAGGTCCCGGTCGCGGAAGGCCTCTTCACATGGCCGTCCGACGAACCCCGCCTCATCGCCAGCCGCTGCCTCAACTGCGGCAACCACATGTTCCCCACACAGCGGGACTGCCCCAGGTGCAGCGGCTCGTCGACCGAGGAGGTGGAGTTGGGCCGCAGCGGCACGTTGTGGACCTGGACGGTGCAGGGCTACCCGCCCAAGTCGCCGCCGTTCGCGGGCAACGCCGATCCCAAGTCGTTCCAGCCGTTCGGTGTGGGGTATGTAGAAGTCGACGGCAAGGTGAGGGTGGAGTCCCGGTTGACGGTGACCGAACCGGAGCAGTTGGAGATCGACATGGAGATGGAGTTGGTGATCGAGCCGCTCTTCGTGAACGAGGACGGGGACGAAGTCGTGACGTTCGCATTCGCCCCCAAAGAGAGGAGCCGGCCATGACTGACGACGTTGCCATCGTCGGGATCGGGATGCACCCGTTCGGTCGCACCGAAGGTGTATCGGGCATAGATCAGGGTGTGGTCGCGGTGCGGCGGGCCCTGGCCGACGCCGGCGTGCAGTGGGAAGACATCCAGTTCGCCTTCGGCGGCAGCGACGCAGCCGGCAACGCCGACACCATGGTGGCGAAACTGGGGCTCACCGGGCTGCAGTTCATCAACGTGGCCAACGGGTGCGCCACCGGGGGTTCAGCTCTGTTCGCGGCCTACAACTCGATCAAGGCCGGCATGTTCGACCTGGGAATCGCGGTCGGCTTCGACAAACACGAGCGGGGCGCGTTCCGGGTCGACACCGAGGCCTGGGGACTGGGCGAGTGGTACGGCGAGTCCGGATTGGCGCTGACCACGCAGTTCTTCGGCATGAAGCTCAACCGCTACATGCACGACCACGGCATCACCGAGCCGACCCTGGCGAGGGTGGCCGAGAAGGCCTACCGCAACGGGTCCAAGAACCCGATGGCGTGGCGGCGCCGCCGGATGAGCATCGCAGAGATCAGCGAGTCGCAGATGCTGTCGTACCCGCTCACCAAGTACATGTTCTGCTCACCGGGCGAAGGCGGCGTGGCTCTCGTACTGTCATCGGCGGAGAAGGCCCGCAACTACACCGACACCCCCATCTACCTGAAGGCGGCCGTGGTCCGGTCCCGGCGGTTCGGGTCGTTCGAGGTCATGGCGCCACACTTGCCTCCCGAGTGGTCCGACGGGCCCACCGTGGACGCCTCGAAGGCCGCCTTCGAGATGGCCGGCATCGGACCGGACGAGGTTGACGTGGCCCAGCTTCAAGACACCGAGGTCGGCGCCGAGATCATGCACATGGCCGAGAACGGCTTCTGCGAGCACGGCGAGCAGGAGCACATGATCGCCATGGGCGAGACCGAGATCGACGGTCGCCTACCGGTCAACACCGACGGCGGCTGCATCGCCAACGGCGAGCCGGTGGGCGCGTCCGGGCTGCGCCAGGTGCACGAGAACGTGCTGCAGCTCCGAGGCGACGCGGGCGAGCACCAGGTCCCGGGCGACCCGAAAGTGGGCTACACCCACGTCTACGGCGCACCAGGCATCTCCGGCGTCACCGTCCTCACTCGCTGAAACTGCGAGAGTTCACGGGGAGGAGGCCGGGCGGTGAGCCGTGACCAGATCGAGGACCTCGTACACCGCTACTCGGACGCGGTGGTGCACCGCGACGCGGATCAGTGGGCGGAGACCTGGGATCTGAGCGCGGCCTGGGATCTGGGCGGCGGGCGGCGAGTCGAGGGCCGCGACGCGATCGTCGAACTGTGGCTCGGGGCGTGGGAGCGCTACGCGGTCGTGGTGCAGACCGTTCTCCACGGCACCGTCGAGCTCGACACCGACACGGGCACCGGCTCGGGCCGGTGGTACATACAGGAGGCGACGCTCCGGCATGACGGCGAGACAGCGCTGGTCCTCGCCCACTACGACGACACCTACGTCCGCGTCGACGCCGGCTGGAGGTTCGCGTCGCGCCGGCTGAGCATCCACTACCGGGGCCCGGCGGACCTCTCCGGCACCTTCTCGGCCGAAGCCGGAAGCTGACGTGCCGGCGTTCTGTCGCCTGCTGGCCCGCGACCGGCCCGGCGAGGCGGCCCTCGTCGACGGTGGGCGATGCTTCGGGTGGGCCGAACTGGACTCGATCCTCAACCGGGCTGCGGGCAACCTGCTCGCCGCCGACCTCGGCCCGTCGCGCCGCGTGGCCGTCTTCGCCGAGAACGCGGCGGAGACTGCGTTCGCCCATCTGGGCGGCCTGCTCGGCGGAGCGTCGACCGTCCCGGTGAGCTTCCATCTCACTGCCGCGGAGACCGCGTACATCCTGGAGGAGTCCGACACGCGGATCCTCTTCGTCGGGCCCGAAACCGCACCGCGGGGCGTGGCGGCTGCCCAGCAAGCCGGAGTCGAGACGGTCGTGGGCTGGGGAGAGGGGCTCCCCGGGGACTTGACGCCCTGGGATCAGTGGCTTGCCGCCGGGCCGGACGAGGACCCGCCCGGCAGCGTGGTGCCCCTGCCCAACCTGATGTTCACGTCGGGCACGACCGGCCGGCCCAAGGGCACGGACTTGCCGCCCACGATGTTCGCGAGCGGCGCCACGGTCACCGAGCACCTCGAGGCCCTCGGACTCGGCCGGTTCGCGGCCCACGGCACCCACATGGTGGTCGGCCCGATGTACCACACCGGGCCGCTGACAGGGCTACGATCCCTCCTCACCGGTGTCCCGTCGGTGATCCTGGGCCGGTTCGACGCGGAGGCTACGCTGGCCGCAATTGAGCGCCATCACGTTGAGACCTCCGTCATGGTCCCCACACACTTCGCGCGCCTGCTGGCCCTGCCGGCTGCGGCCCGGGACCGCTACGACGTCTCGTCGATGACGCTGGTGGTGCACACCGGTGCCAAGTGCCCCGACGACATGAAGCGGGCCATGATCGACTGGTGGGGCCCCATCTTCGTCGAGGCCTACGGCGCCACCGAGGTGGGCTCGACCTGCACCATCACCAGCGAGGACTGGCTGACCCATCCCGGGTCGGTGGGCCGGCCAGTGCCGCCATTCCAGGCTCTGGTGGTCGACGACGACGACCGCCCGGTGCCGCCCAACACCGAGGGCAGGCTGTACTTCCGGGACACCACCGGCCGGGGCGTCGTGTACCACAACGATCCCGAGAAGTCCCGGGGCGTCCATCTGCAGCCGGGTGTGTTCACCCTCGGTGAGATGGGTTACATCGACGACGACGGCTTCGTGTACATCACCGACCGGTTCTCGGACATGGTGGTCTCCGGCGGTGTGAACCTCTACCCGGCGGAGGCCGAGAACGTGCTAATCGAGCATCCGGGCGTGGCCGATGTCGCCTGCATCGGCATTCCCCATGACGAGATGGGCGAGGAGATGAGAGCACTGGTGGTGGCCGCCGACGGCTGGGAGCCCGACGGAGACGCGATCGTTGCGTTCTGCCGTGAGCGCCTGTCGCGCATCAAGTGCCCGCGATCGGTCGAGTTCGTCAACGACCTCGGCCGCAGCGCGATGGGCAAACTCAACAAGCGGGCGCTACGGGCCCCGTACTGGAGGAGAGACGATGGTTAACCCATTCCGGTTCGCTGTCTATTCCTATTCGGCGACGTCCGCGGCGGACTGGCGCCAGCAGGCCCGCACGGCCGAGGAACTGGGCTACAGCACGTTCTTCACCGCCGACCATCACATCGGGCCCGGCCCCGCCCTCACCGCGTCCAAGGTGGGCGTCCAGGACCTGGCCGCCATCCCTGCCATCATGGCCGCGGCCGACGTCACATCGACGATCAACGTCGGGTGCCGGGTCCTCGGCACGGACTACCGCCACCCGGTGGTGCTGGCCAAGGAACTGGCCTCTCTGGACATGCTGTCGGACGGGCGCCTGGAGGTCGGGCTGGGCTGCGGCTGGATGGCCGACGAGTACGAGGCGATGGGCATCCCCTACGACCGGGCCGGTGTTCGCATCGACCGCATGTCCGAGACCCTCGCAGTCATACGGGCCTGCTTCGGCGACGGCGAGGTGGACATCGACGGCACCTATTTCCAGGTCCACGGATTCGAGGGTGTGCCCAAGCCGGTACGGCCGGGCGGGCCGCCCATCATGATCGGGGGCGGGGCGCCCCGGGTACTGGGGCTGGCCGGCCGTGAGGCCGACATCGTCAGCGTCAACCTTGACAACCGCACCGGGCGGCTGGGCCCGGAGGGCACAACCAGCGGCAGCGGGGCGCACACCGCCCGGAAGATCGAGTGGATCAAGGCCGGGGCCGGCGACCGGTTCGACCAGATCGAGCTCGAGATCGGGGCCTACTTCACCGTGGTGACCGACGACCGCCAGGGCGCCATAGAAGGCATCGCGGGCCGGTTCGGCGCTGATCCTGCCGTCTTCGCCGACCACGCTCACACGCTCATCGGCTCAGTCGACGGCATCTGCGAGCAGCTGGAGTCCCGGCGCGAGACCTACGGCTTCTCCTACATCACCGTCGGCACGCGAGTCGCCGAGGATTTCGCGCCGGTCGTCGAACGCCTCAGCGGAACCTGATGGCTGCGGCTCACCCGAGGCTCAGCGGCCGGCCCACCAGGCTTCGAAGAATGGCTGGATCTCGCGGCTGACGACCTCGACCAGCAGACCGGACGGCGGCTGGAGGTATGCGAAGATGCCGCAGGTGCCGTCGGCGGCGGGATCGCTGCGGCAGGCCTCGAGCGACCAGCCGAGGGAGATGAGCCGTTCGGCCTCGTCGTCGACGTCGTCGACCCACACGCCGATGTGGTGGGTGCCGGGCGCGTCGCCGGCGTCCCAGACCGATCCGCCGGAGCCCTCGACCAGCTCGATGTGCATGGGCGGATCGACCGAGTAGCAGAACCGCAGCGGCACCCGCTCGAGGCCGCGCTCGGGCGTCCAGACCGGCTGGTCGGCGCGGGCCCGCGGCTCCGCCCACGTCACACCCAGCGCGGGGCCGAGCTGCTGCATGGCCGCGTCGAGATCGACGACCCGCACGCCCACATGGAAGGCCTCGCCCATGTCGATCATGGCGCGGCAGGCCTCACGTCCAGTGGTCGCCCTCGCGGAACGCCATGCCCAGGCGGGCCTGGGGCGAGTCGGGGATCTCCTCGAGCGGGGTGCTGATCTCGTCGATGGTCGGCCCGAACTGGTCGGCCAGGGCCCTCATCCTGTCGGGGTCGAAGCTGTAGCAGCGCAGGGCGTTCTCGCCGAGCATCTTGCGGATGTCCTCGACGGGAAGGCCGGCGAGGGTGTTGCGCAGGCTCTCGCGGGTGTGGGGCCAGGTGCCCTCGACGTGGGGGTAGTCGGAGCCCCACATCACGCTGTCGAGACCGACGTCGTGGCGGGCGTTGGCCTCGGTCCGGGACATGAAGCTCGCCCCGACGAAGCAGTGCCTCTGCCAGTACTCGGTCGGTGTGAGCTCGAGCACGGCGCGGCCCTGCGCCCCCAGGTTGCTGTTGAGGGTGCTCTCGAGGTCGCTGAGGGTGCAGGGGATCCAGTCGGCGAGCAGCTCCGCGAAGGTGAGCTTGAGGCCGGGATGGCGGTCGAACACGCCGGTCCACATCAGCCACCACAGGTGCCGGGTGCTGAAGAAGAACGCCTCGGTGAGCGTCAGCAGGATGTTGGCGACATGGCCGAACGGGTAGTGCTGGGCCGGGATCGAGTCCACGCCGTGGGTGTTGAGCGGCATGTTGTACTCCTCGCACACCGACCACAGCGGCTCGTAGACCTCGTCGTGGAGGCCCGGGTACTCGCCCGAGGGGGCCACGCCGGGGAAGGCGATCCCCCCGCGCAGGCCGTTCTCGGCGGCCCACTGGACCTCCTTGGTGGCCGATTCCACGTCCTCGATCTCGATCTGGGCGATCCCGAAGAACCGGTCCGGGTAGGCGGAGCAGAAATCGGCCAGCCAGCGGTTGTAGATCCGGGCACCGGCGACGCGCTGCTGGATCGAGGGCGCCGGAAGCCCCAGCGGCGCCCGCTCGCGATACTCGGGGCTGAACGGGCGGGGGCCGTTCGGGAAGATTACGCAACCGACGACACCGTCGGCCTCCTCGTGGCGGGCCTTCACGTCGGGGTCCCGGGTGCCGGGTCCGAAGCCCTGCTCCTGCTGGAGGGTGTTCATCTCCTCGGACTTGCCCTGGGCCTTACCGACGCTGGAGTGGTCGCGGAAGGCCTGGCGGGTCTCGAGCTCGGCCTGGAACGCCGCCATGTCCTTCTGCTCGACATAGTCCGCGAAGCCTTCGAAAGGCGGGCTGGCATGGGTGTCCGACGAGATCATCATGAGCCGCTCGCCGGCGAGCTCCTCGCGTTCGTCAGTCTGAAGAGCCATGGCTGTCCCCCGATGAATTGTCCGGTGCGCTATATTCGATGCGCTATATTATCTTGATTCTCGCGCCTGGCGAGCGAGACGGCAAGCGGCCGGCACCGCCACCGTCAGGCGGACGCGAGGCTGAAGAAATCGACTGCGTTGTCGCAGACCATCCGGGCGGTCTCGTCGGCCGGAACGCCGTCGAACATTGTGTCGATGGCGGCGCTCGAGTCGGGCCAGGTGGTAACGCTGTGGGGGAAGTCGCTCGACCACATAGCCCGATCGACACCGACATCGTGGCGGACCTTCACTCCGAACGGATCGTTGACGAACCCCCAATAGATGAACTCGCGCAGATACTCGCTCGGGAGGCGGTCGAGCCTGGGCAGGCCCACATAGTCGTTGGCCCAGTGGATGGTCTGCTCATAGAGCATGTCGGCTTGCTCGAAGAAGATCGGCAGCCAGCCGATGTACGTCTCGGCGAAATAGATGCGGAAGTCGGGGAGCCGGTCGAAAGTGCCCGCGAACGCCAGCTGGAGGGCGTTGAGCCCGCCGCGGCGGTCGAAGGCCGCAATATGGCGGAGCGGGTCGCTGGCCTGGGGATGGACGTCGGGCGGCGGCGCCTTCGGATAGGGATACGCAGGTCCCGCGCCAGCGGCGCCGTAGCGGAGCTGGATGTGGACCGTCACCGCAATCCCGAGGTCCATGGCTTCACGCCAGAAGACGTCGTCCTCCAGCGCCGGGTAGCTCCGGCCGCACGGCCACCCGTTCAGGCAGACGCCCTTGAGCCCACCCCGGGCGCAGTAGCGCAACTCGTCGAGGGCCTCGTCGATCCCGGTCTCGGGAATGAGCCCGAGAGTCAGCAGTCGCTGCGGATCGACGGGGGCGTATTCCTCGACGAGGTACTCGTTGTAGGCGTGGATGACGGCCAGGTACGCGTCGTCAAGGGCGATCCCCCGCCAGAAGTTGGCCCCGCCGACACCAGGGAACAGCACCTCGGCGTCGACACCGTCGCGAGCCATCTCCGCTAGGCGCTGCTCTCCGGGCCCCGCTCCAGCGGCCCCCTCGTAGCTCAATCCCGTGGGCTGGAACTCCTCGTGCGGGCGGCCGGAAAGTTCCAGCCCGACGGCCCACAGCGGACGGCCCTCGATCAGCCAGGCATCACCGCCGTTGGCCAGCCTGATTCCTCGCGGCGCGCGCTCGCGATGCTTATCGGGCACGCGGTTCACCCAGCGGTCGATGGGGATCTCCAGGTGCGAGTCAGCGCTGATGATCTTGTAGTCCATAGGAGTGCCCTCGCATCCTGCTCAACTGTCGAAGAGCTCGCTGTCCAGTAGAGATCGGAGTGATTCGACCGCGGTGTCGTAGTCGAAGGGCGACGCCACCGCGATGACCGTGAGACCGGCGAAGAACACCGCCAGGACATGGGCGACTGCGCCGGCCCGCTCGGCGTCGAGGCCCGACTCGAGGGCGGCCGCGCGGAACAGGCCGGCGGTGAAGCCCCGGTACTCCGACACCGACACCAACTCCGGTGTGCGGGTCACCTCGATACGGGTGGCCAGCAGGAACCGGGCGAGCTCCGGGTCGGCCGCGTGGATGTCGATGGCGGTGTCGAGCATGGCCTGGATCTTGGTGCGAAGGTCGCCGGTGCCGGCGATGGTCCGGCCCCACGACTCGGCCAGCAGCTCCGACACCTCCTCGATGGCGGCGGTGAACAGTCCCGCCTTGCTCCCGAAGTGGTGGTACAGCACCGGCGTGCTGACCTCGGCCCGCCGGGTGATCTCCGCGATGGTGGCGCCGTGGTAGCCGTACTCGGCGAAGACCTGCCGGGCGGAGCGCAGCAGGGCCTGCTTGGTTCTCTCCGCGGTATCACCCGGAGGACGGCCGCGGGGGTTGGGCGACCGGCGCGCCGTTCCCGACTGCGGGTTGAGTTCCTCGGCGGGGGTGCCCCCGGATGCCTCGCGGTCGCGATGCTTAGTCACCGGCTCGCCCCCACAAGACTCCGGCGGTGGGCCCGCCGCTGCTGCTCGGTCGCCGGATCGGGCACCGGCTGGGCGGCCAGCAGCTCGGTGGTGTGGGCGTGCACGGGATCAGCGAAGAGGTCCTCGGTACTCCTGAGTTCGACCAGGCGGCCCCGGTGCATTACCCCGATTCGATCACACAGGTAGCGGACCAGTGACAGGTCGTGGGCGATGAAGACCATGGTGAGTCCGAACTCCTCTCGCAAGTCGGCCAGCAGGTTCAGGATCGATGACCGCACCGACACATCGAGAGCGGAGACGGGCTCGTCGCAGACCAGAAGCGAGGGCCGGGCAGTGAGAGACCGGGCGATGGCGATGCGCTGGCGCTGCCCGCCCGAGAACTCGTGGGGGAACCGGCTCAGGGAGTCGGGCGGGAGCTGCACGAGCTCGATCAGATCCCGCAGCGCCTGCTCGTCGTGGCCGGACGTCCCCCACAGGCCGTGAATACGGAGGGGCTCGGCCAGGATGCGGCCCACCCGCATCCTGGGATCGAGCGACGACGCCGGGTCCTGGAAGATCATCTGCATCTGGAGCCTCAACCGGCGCAGCTGCCGCACACCGAGACCACCGAGGTCCTGGCCGTCGAAGCGCACCGTCCCGCTGCTCGGCTCGATCAGATGGAGCATGCAGCGGGCCAGAGTCGACTTGCCGCTGCCCGACTCGCCGACGATGCCGAGCACCTCGCCCCGCCGCAACTCCAGCGAGACACCGTCCACCGCGGTGATCAGCTCGTGGCCCACAAGGCCCTCGCCCTTGATCTTGAACGTCTTGGAGAGGCGCTCAACCTTGACCAGCACCACGTCGTCGGCCGCGGTGCCGGCTGTGGCGGCAGCGGGCGCGGGAGCGAGCGATGCCAGATCGATCTCGTCGACGCGGGCGCAGGCCGTGGCCCGGGACGAGCCAGCCGGATCCCCGAGCATGACAAGCGGCGGGTGCTCGGTGGTGCACACAGGCTCCACTGCGAACGGGCACCGAGGGTTGAAGCCGCAGCCATCAGGACGGGCTGCGGGCTCGGGCGGGGACCCGGCGATGGCCACCAGGCGCTCCTCGGTGCGGTCCAGCGGGGGGATCGAGCGCAGCAGCAGCCCGGTGTAGGGGTGGCGGGGGTCGGCGTACAGGTCGCGGGTCGGGGCCCGCTCGACGAGCCGGCCGCCGTACATCACCAGGACGCGGTGAGTGAAGCCGGCCACGATGCTCAAGTCGTGGGTGATGAGCAGGACGGCCAGGTCGCGGGCCTCGCCCAGCTCGTGGAGCAGATCGAGCACTCCGGCCTGGATGGTCACGTCGAGAGCGGTGGTCGGCTCGTCGGCGATCAGCAGGTCGGGGTCACCGGCCAGCGCGATGGCGATCATCACCCGCTGGCGCATCCCGCCCGACAGCTCATGGGGGTAGGAGTCCATGAGACGTTCCGGCCGGGGCAGGTGCACCTGGTCGAGGAGGTCCACCGCGATGTCGCGCATCTGTCGCTTGTCGAGACCGGGCCGGTGAAGCTCCAGCGCCTCGATGACCTGGCGCCCGGTCTTCAGGACCGGATTCAACGAGGACAGCGGATCCTGGAAGATCATGGCGACCTGGCCGCCCCGGACCCAGCGCATCTCCCGCTCGCTCTTGGCCAGCAGGCTCTCGCCGCTCAAAGAGATCGACGTCCGGGGCCCGAGCTCCCCTCCGATCCGGGGGATCAGACCCATGACAGCCAGAGCGGTGAGGCTCTTGCCGCTGCCGGACTCGCCGACGAGCCCGACCCGCTCGCCGGGACGGATGTCGAAGCTGACGTCGGTGACCGGCATCACCGGCTCAGCGTCGCCGCGGCGCTGGAAGGCGACCTGGAGATCGCGGACCTCCAGCAGCGGCGCGGTCACGACGCGGTCCGGACGGTGAGGGGATCGGTGACCCGGTGCAGCCAGCCGCCGATGAGGTTGGTGCTGAGCACGCCCAGCAGCAGGAACAGGCCCGAGAAGGTCGAGACCCACCAACTCGTCGACAGGTAGTCGCGGCCCGACGACAGGATGGCACCCAACGAGATCTGGGGCGGCTGCACCCCGAACCCGATGAAGCTCAAGCTGGCCTCGGCCAGCATCAACGCCGCGAACGTCACCGCCATCAGCGACATCGCCGCGGCAGCCACGTTGGGAAGCACGTGCACGAACAGGATTCTCGGTGTCGATGCGCCCAGCCCGGTGGTGGCGATGACCAGTTCGCTGGTCCGCAACGTCAGCACCGCTCCCCGCACGACCCGGGCGTACAGCATCCACGAGATCAGGCCGAGCACGATCACCAGCCCGACGATGCCCCGCTCGAGCACCCGGACCAGCACCATCACCAGCAGGATCCCGGGGAAGGCGAGCTCGATGTCGGTCAAGCGCATCAGCGCGGCGTCGACCGCACCGCCGAAGTAACCGGAGATCAGCCCGATCAGCGTTCCCAGCGCAGCGCCCAGCAGCGCGGCCAGCGCCCCGACCGCGAACGAGGTCCGCATGCCGTGCATGATCCTCAGGAACAGGTCACGGCCCAGGGAGTCGGTGCCGAGCAGGCCTCCCTCGCCGCCGGCCCAGAACGGCCCTTGGAGCCTCCTGTCCAGCCTGGGCGCGGTGGCGTCGAGGTCGGAGATGATCGGCACCAGCACCGACGAGGCCACCAGGGCGACCGCCACGATGACGGCGGCGATGATGACAGGGCGCCGCCGCAGCTCGGCCCACAGCCGGTGAGCGTTCATTGCCGGTTCGCCTTGACGAGGTGGCGGGTGCGGGGATCCACCGCGAAGTAGAAGAGGTCGGCCAGCAGGTTCAGCACCGCGGTCGCGGTGGCGGCCACCATCACGACAGCCTGCACCAGGAAGATGTCCCCCCTGAACAGGGCATCGGCGGCCAGACGGCCTATGCCGGGCCAGGCGAAGACGATCTCGATGATGATGGCGGTGCCGACGAAGACCCGCCCGAGCTCGAACAGCAGCAGGGTCACCACCGGGACGGCCACGTTCTTGAGGACGTGCCGGCGGGCGACCTGGCCCTCGCTGAGACCCTTGGCCCGGGCCGCCAGGATGTAGGGCTTGCCGTACTCGGCGGACATGGTGGCCTGGGTGAGCTGGAAGTTCTGGGCGAAGGGACGCAGCGCCAGCACCAGGATCGGCAGGATCATCACCTGGGGCTTGGGGTGGTAGCCGGCGGTCGGCAGCCAGGCGATGTTCACCGCGAACGCCAGCACGAGCATGATCGCCAGCCAGAACTCGGCGATCGAGATCACCGAGTACGACAGCACATTGAGCCCGTTGGCCACCGCCGAGTCGGGCTTGCGGGCCGAGATCGATCCGAAGAGGACTCCGATCAAGCCCCCTCCCAGAACCGCGGGCGCCACCAGCATCAACGTCGCGGGAAGCCTCCCGAAGACATGGTCGAGGGAGTCGCCGCCGAGCCACAACGAGTCACCGAAGTCACCCCGCAGCGCGTCCCAGAAGAAGCGTCCGAGCTGCGTGGGGAAGGGATCGTCGAAGCCGTGCTTCTCGTTGAACGCGTCGATGGCCTCCACCGGTGTGCCGATCGGGAGACCCAGCGTGGCGGGATCACCGACGATGTGCAGCGCGATGAAGGTGATCAGCAGGGCTCCGCCGATCACGATCGCGAACTGGGCGACCCGCCCAAGCAGGTAGCGCTTCACCGGTTGCCGCTCGAAGGCAGGGGTGAGGGCAGGGGTGAGGGCGGCTGAGTTCGACGATGGCTGAGCGGGTCGCCCCGCTTCAAGCCGGTGTCATTCAGCGCCCGTCACCCCGTGCCCGTCATCCCGTGCTCGATTACCCGATGCGGCTCACTGAGGTCCAGTGGATGCGGGGATCGGCCCGATCGGGAATGTCGACACTCTCGACGTGGCCGACGATGCCTCGCTCCTTGTACAGGAAGGCGAAGCCGTGGGTTCCGCAGACGCCCTCGGTCGCTTCGGCGAACAGCTCGGTCCGCTTGGCCGCATCGACCTCACCTAGAGCATCGAGGACGACCTGGCCGAGGCCCGGATAGTTGCTGTAGTTGATCATCTCCAGCCGTCCGTCCTCGATCACGAACAGGTTCCAGGCGTTCGAGACGCTCGGCGTGACCCCTCCGGCCCGGGTGAAGAACATCTCGGCCCGGCTGTCGCGGGGCTCGAACAGGCTCTGGAGCCACTCCTGGTAGGGCGACAGGATGAGCTCGGGTGCCAGACCGACGGCGCTGAGCTGGTCCACGACGATCTCGGCGATGTCCTCGCCGGCGGCATACCGGCCGGTGGGCACCGCGAACTTGAGGGTCCCGCCGACCGCGCCAGCCTCTTCGATGAGCTGCCGGGCCCGGTCGGGGTCGTATCCCTGCTCGGCCAGGTTCGGGTTGTAGCCCGCATTGCCGGGAACGCCGAACTGGCACTGGCCGCTGACCGAGTTCTCGGCGCCGATGAGTGCAGTCCGGATGCCCTCCTGGTCGACAGCCAGCACGATGGCCTCACGGACCCGCGGATCGGCGGTGATGCCGTTGAACCCGTTCAGCCAGAGCATCATCGTTCCGCTGGGGGCGTTGTAGGAGGCCGTGGGGACCTCGCCGACGAGATCACCGGGGATGTCCAGGGCAACCTCGAACTCGTTGCCAGCGGCAAGGCCGGCGATCCGCGACGAGACCTCCGGACGGGCGTAACCCGTGACCGTGTCAGGCCCCGGGGGCGGGCCACCCCAGTAGTCGGCGTTCTTGGTGATCTTCACCTGGTCGGCCGACCTCGACGTGAACGTATAGGGCCCGGTCCCGATCGGGTGGTTGTTCTGAGCGGTGGGATAGCTCTCGCTGTAGACGGGCGGGACCATCTGTGCGGAAGTAAGCGTGACCAGGAAGTCCGGCGACGTCTGGGCCGTCATGACTTCGACGGTGTACTCGTCGATGACCGTGGTGGTCGCGTAGTCCTTGAAGTAGTTGGCGATCAGCGATCCGAACTCCTCGCCGGCGATCCGGTCGAGGCTGTACTTGACGGCTTCGGCGTTGAACGGCTCACCGTTGTGGAACGTGATGCCCTCCCGCAGATGGAAGCGCCAGGTGAGGTTGTCTTCCAGCAGTTCGAATGACTCGGCCAACTCAGGGATCACAGCCCCGTTGTCGTCGGTCGTCACGAGCCCCTCGGTGACGTTGCCCCACAGCATGATGGTGTTCCAGACGGCGTTGCTGCGCTGCGGATCCATGTCCTGGATGTCGGGACCGATCGCGATCCTGATGTCGAAGGTGTCCGGTTCGGGCTCCGGCTCAGGTACCGCTGCGGCGGCGGCAGCCGCCGCAGCCTCAGCCTCTGCAGCAGCCGCCTCGGCCTCAGCAGCCGCGGCAGCCGCGGCGTCGGCCTCAGCCCTGGCAGCGGCCTCAGCGGCCTGAGCAGCCTCTAGCTCCGCCTCCAACGCGGCCATGTCGTCGGGGTCTACGGCTCCCTCGGCCTCGGCCTGAGCAGCCTCTAGAGCCGCCTCGGCCTCGGCAGCCCTGGCAGCGGCAGCATCGGCTTCAGCAGCCGCCTCGGCAGCCGCGGCGTCGGCTGCAGCCGCTTCTGCCTGGGCAGCCTCGAGCGCAGCGGTATCGGCCGCGCTGGTATCCGGAGCGGCTTCGTCGTCGTCGCCGCAGCTTGCGGCAATGAAGCTGAAAGCCGCCAATACGGCTAGCAGCACCCGCCACGAACGCAGCGCCTTAGGAGAAACCCGCTTGCTAGAGGTCTCGCTGTCGACAGATCGCACGTCATATCCCCCTTGTTGGACCACGGTGCCCGCGTCGCCACAACCTCAGCGGCGATCACGTCAGCACAATATGCGTAGGATCATATTTTAGGCAAGGCCCGGCGAAGCTCGCCAGAGGAACCCGGAGACCCCCTCCCGGGCCTCTAGTCCTCAGCGCGGGCCGCGGACCCGAAGATCGGGCCCAGTTCAGCGTCCTCGGCGTCGATCAGGCGCTCGACCCAGCTGTGGAACCGGTGCCCCCCGCCCTCGTTGCGACCGAACAGGAATGACTGCTTGGCGCCGGTCGAGACCGCGGTCTGGATGCCGTAGCAGGTGGTGTAGTCCTCATCCCGCACGACCCGCTCGAGCAGGTCGGCGTGCTCGGCAGCCTTGGCCGCGGACGACTCGTCGGGCGGCTCGGCCAGAAAGTAGGACTGGACGGTGATCGATCGATCGGGGGTGGGACCGGGGAACAACTGTGACAGCAGGACCGACTCGCCGCGGTAGATCGCCATCGAGACGTTCGGGAACATGGTCCAGACGCCGCCGACGGTGGCATTGATGTCCCAGTCGTCGGGGGAATCGGACAGCTCAAGAAGCGAGGGATCCGGCCTCGACATTCGCTGGTGCGGCCCGAACACATGGTAGATGGCCTTGTTGCTGGCGTCGGGGCCGAAGCTGTTCTGGTGGAGGATCGGCAGGTGGTAGTAGTCGAGATAGCCGTCGTAGGCCAGCTTCCAGTTGGGCCCCTCGATCTCGCGGCGCGAGAACAGGTGCCAGTCGCCGAAGTTGAAGTGCGCCAGCACCCTGTCATACCCGGCTAGGAAATCGTCGAGGTGGAGATCGGCGCCGGGAGTGAGCCCCACGAAGACCATGCCGGCCCGCTCACCGGCCGGGAGCGGCGTCAGCCCCAGGTTCTCGGTGTCGACGGCACCGAACTCGCTGCGGTTGGTGATGCCGACGAGGCGGCCGGCGGAGTCGTAGGCCCAGCCGTGGTAGGGGCATGAGAACCCCCGCGCCGTGCCGCAGCCGTCGGCCACGACGATCGCGCCGCGGTGGCTGCACATGTTGACGAAGGCCTTGATCTCGCCGTCGCGGGTGCGGGTGACCAGGATCGGCACGCCCGCAGCTCTCATCGCCTTGTAGGAGTCCGGCTCCCGCAGTTCGCTGCCGAAAGCCACCAGCAACGGCACACGCTTGAAGACCCTGTCGATCTCGAGTTGCCACCGGTCGGGATCGGAGTAATTGGACACAGGGACGCGGAGCGGGGCCGGCTCCTGATCGCCGACGTTGGCTCTGGTGTGGGCGATGTTGCGTTGGGCCATGGCCACAAGCTGCGCTCTGCTCATAGGACCCTCCCCGGTCCAGCCGGCCGTAATAATAGAGCGGTCAGCAAATTATTTCAGCGGGGCACGTCCTTCCAGGGTAGATCACGGTCGACGCGAGGCTCGCGCGGCAGGCCCAGCACCCGCTCGCCGATGATGTTGCGCTGGATCTCGTCAGACCCGCCTGCGATCCGGTAGCCCGGGGCTCCGAGCACGTGCTCATTCCACTCGTAGGTGCCCCACTCCCCCACATCGGCCACCAGCCGCGGGCCAAGCACCAGCGACACCACGTCGGACATCATCCTCATGCCCTCTGTCCAGAAGATCTTGCCCAACGAACCCTCCGGCCCCGGCTGACCGCTGCGCGCCAGATCGGCAGCGCGCCGGTTCAGCAGGTTCTCCACCCGTCGGTGGACGTACATCCGCATCATCGCGTCACGGATCACCGGGGCACCGGTGACGCCCGTCGCTCGGGCTGTGCCCAGGAGTTGCTCCCACGACCCTCCAGCCGCGCCGGAGGGACCCTCCTCGGAGCGGTCGCGCTCGTAGCTGAGCGTGGTCAGCGCGACGTTCCAGCCATCGCCCTCGGGACCTATGCGAAGATCGTCGGGAATCCTCGCGTCGGTGATGAACACCTCGTTGAACGCCGATCCGCCGCTCATCTGCTTGATGGGGCGAATTTCGACTCCGGGATGGTCGAGAGGAAGCATGAAGGCGGTCATGCCACGGTGTTTGGCTACATCGGGATCCGAGCGGGTTAGCAGCAGCCCCCAGTGAGCGAACTGGGCCCCGGAGGTCCACACCTTCTGGCCATTAACGATCCACTCGGAGCCGTCGCGGACCGCTCGGCACGCCAGGCCGGCCAGATCCGAGCCCGCGCCCGGCTCGCTGAAGAGCTGGCAGCAGAGGGTCTCGGTTGCCAGCAGCGGCCCGACGAACCGGACCTTCTGTTCCGGGGTGCCGAAACGAGCGATGGTAGGAGCGATGAGCCGCTTCGTCACCGCGAACAACTCATGGCTCCGCGGGGTCTCGTAGTCCTGCTCGAGACGGTTGAACGCCACCGCGTGGGCCCAGGTCAAGTCGAGCCCGCCGAACTCGACGGGCCAATCAACGGCGTGATAGCCGCGCTGCTGCTTGCGGGCGTTCCACGCTACGAGATCGTCGAGAAGCTGCTTCTCCTCGTCGAAGTCGAGGTTGTGGAACACCGCGACACCGAAGTCGCCCTCGCCCCAGACCTGCGCCTGCTCACTCTTCGGGGAGCGCCGTGACGGCGCGTTCTGGCTGAGCCAGGCACCCGCCTGCTCGACGAACGCGTCCAGGTCGGTCTCGACGGGAGCCGGGCTCACGGGCAGCCACCCTATTGCCGCGCCTCACGGCCGGGCGAGTCGCCCTTCTAGTGTTGACAAGGCAATCGAGCCGACCGTCACGACCGCTCCGACCGTGGAGGACAAGATGTCGCCATCTGACCAGCCCCGCATCCCGCCCCTGCCGGAGGCCGAGCGCGACGCCTACGCCAGGGAGCTGCTGGACTTCGCGGGCGGACCTGACGGCGGCGGCCGCACCCCGAACCTCTGGACCACGCTCGTTCGCCATCCCGGACTGTTCCGGCGTTGGATCCCCTTCGGCGGCAAGCTGCTCGCCGGCAAGATCCCCATGCGGGACCGGGAGCTGATGATCCTGCGGACTGCTTGGCGGTGCGGGGCGGAGTACGAGTGGGGGCAGCACTGCCGTATCGCACGCCAGGCCGGCGTGACCGACGAGGAGCTGATCCGGATCGCCGGGGGTCCGGCTGCGCCGGGGTGGGATCCGTTCGACGCCGCGCTGCTGCGGGCCGTCGACGAACTCCACGACGACTCGCGGCTGACCGACGAGACCTGGGCGGTGCTGGCCGGCCGGTACGACACCAAGCAGTTGATCGAGTTGCCGATGCTCATCGGCCAGTACCACTTGGTCGCCTTCACCATGAACACTCTGCGACTGGAGCATGAGGCCGGCGCCGACCGGTTCCCGGATCTCGGCTGAGAACGCGCCCGCGGGACTCGCGGGCCCGGCGCGGGTTGCTACAAGAGGGCCTGCATGTCCACAGAGTCGATGTACTCGTGCAGGCGGACCAGTTCGAGCTTCTCGTTCAGGAAGTAGATCATCCCGGCCTGGATGCGCACCGGCTCACCACCGGGTCCCTCCGCGGCGAGCACCATCTCCAGCAGGTAACCGCCGGGAAAGACCTGGATATTGACATCCTGGCGCTCACGATTCCGCAGGTACTTCAGCTTGCCGATCAGGGCATCGAAATGGAGGTCGGCAGGCACCGCCTGCGGCTGGCCGGCCACGGCGTAGTTGCGCCAGACGATGTGGCTGTGCGCACCGGCCGGCATCTCGGGCATCCGGACCGTGCCGTCGTCGTTCAGCTGAATCGGATGGCCCTCCTCGAAGGGCAGCGGACCGCTGACGGAGGCCTCGGCCTTCTGCTGGATCGCGGCAAGGTGCGCCTTGAGGTCCTCCCCCGACATGGATTGCCAGTCGGGTGGGCTCCATCCTTCAGCTGCAGGCATGACAACCTCTTGGTTCGGTAGATTATGCTGACTCGCATATTTTCGCCATGATCTCGCGAAACTGTCAAGTGGCCGGGGTGACTCGATGGAGATGAGCGGCGCGAGCGGCAAGGCGGCCGTCATCACCGGTGGCGCGGGGGTGATCGGCCAGGCACTGGCCCGGCACCTTGTCGAGGCCGGAGTCCGCGTCATCCTGGCCGACATCGCGACCGGCAGAGGCGAGGCCCTGGCGTCGGAACTCGGCTGCAGCTTCGTCGAGACCGACGTGTGCGACCCCGGCGACAACGAGAAGATGATCGCGGCCGCGCTCGACCGTCACGGGCGGCTGGACCTGGTCTTCTTGAATGCCGGCGTGTCGATGCAGAGCCTCGGGGCGAGCCTGCCCTACGACCCGGCCAGCATCGATCTCGACGCATACCGGCGGATCCTGTCGGTCAACATCGACGGCGGTGTGTTCGGCGTCTCGGCCGCACTCGGTGCGCTGGCGCGCAGTGGCGGCGGCGCCATCGTCGTCACGGCATCGGTGGCGGGGCTCATCGCCTGGCCCCCCGACCCGGTGTACACCATCTCCAAGCACGGTCTCGTCGGCTACGTCCGCTCGATCGCGCCGGCGCTCGCCGAGCAGGGCATCACCATCAACGCGGTGTGCCCCGGCGCCACCGGCCACTTCGAACGTGGCCAGATTCCCGACGGGCTGGCGGTGCTGGCACCGGAGGTTCTGGCTTCCGCCATGGTCGAGATAGCCACCGACGGAGGGACCGGACGGGCGGCCAGTGTTGTGGCCGACCGCGAACCCGTGGTGCAATTCCATGAGTTCGCTGAAGTCGAGGGCTTCTAGCGGGAGAGGACAAAGAGGGGGAAGACGCGATGTCGGGATTGAAGCACCCGCTGAGCGGGGCGGTGTACGACCTGACCGAGGACGGCGCCGTCCAGGTCACCACCGAGGACAGCTCAGGCGTCTTCGACAAGAACGGCGTTTGGATCAGCGGCGATCTCCGCTCCTGCGATCCGCAGATGTGCAACTGGATCGCCTCAGGCGTCTACAAGCTGGCCCCTCGACGGCCCACCTCGTACCTGCAGGAGGAGGAGTCGTGACCCCTCCGGAACCGGGGCGTCCGGGCTCGGGCCGGCCCCCCTACCAGCAGATCCTCGACACCGACACCCACCCGGTCCCGGATGTCCTGCGACGGACCAGCGACGTCCGGTTCAGCGACGCCGACGTTCCGGTCTCCCGGTACACCAGCCGCTCGTTCCATGAACTGGAGAAGGAGAAGGTCTGGAGCAGGGTGTGGCAGATGGCCTGCCGCGGCGAGGACATCGGTGAAGTGGGCGACGTCCTCCGCTACGACATCGCCGACAGGTCGTACCTCATCGTGCGGACCGCTCCCGACGTCATCAAGGCCTACTACAACGCCTGCCTGCACCGGGGCCGGATGCTGCGGGAGTACGACGGGCGGGTGAACGAGATCCGCTGCCCGTTCCACGGCTTCTGCTGGGAGCTGGACGGCCGCTTGAAGCAGGTTCCGTCGGACTGGGACTTCCCCCACGTCTACGCCCGCGCCGAGGAGTTCCAGCTCCCCGAGGTGAAGGTCGGCACCTGGGGCGGCTTCGTGTTCATCAACCCTGACGACGAATGCGAGCCGTTGGAGTCGTTCCTGGGCGACCTCCCCGACCACTTCGCCGGCTGGGACCTGGAGAACCGGTACAAGAGCGCCCACGCCGCCAAGGTCATCCGCTGCAACTGGAAGGTGGCGTCGGAGGCCTTCTCCGAGGCGCTCCACGTGGTGGCCACCCATCCCCAGATCCTGCCGAGCATCGGCGACGCGATCACCCAGTACGACGTTTGGGGGAACTTCAGCCGGGCCATCTCCCCCAACAACGTTCCGAGCCCGCACCTGCGCTGGACCCCGACCGAGCAGCAGATGTTCGACGTGCGCACGGACCGGCGCCTGGGCGACGACCCGGTGCAGGTCATCCCCGATGGCATGACCGCCCGGGAGTTCACCGCCCAGGTCGGGCGCCAGATGTGGAGACCGGTCGTCGGCGATCGCGTCGATCGGATGTGCGACGCCGAGTTCAACGACTCGATCTACTACACCGTGTTCCCCAACTTTCACCCCTGGGGGGCGTTCAACGCCATCACCTATCGCTTCCGGCCCAACGGCGACGACCACGAGAGCTGCATCATGGAGTGCATGTTCCTGCTGCCCTTCGCGGAGGGCCGGCGGCCGCCGGCGGCCAAGATCAACTGGCTCGGTCCCGACGACTCCTGGTCGGCCCACGCACCGGAGCTCGGGAGCCTGGCCCGGGTCTTCGACCAGGACACGTTCAACCTGCCGAGGATGCAGGAGGGCCTCCGGACCATGAAGAAGACGGGCGTCACCCTGGCTAACTACCAGGAACTGAAGGTCCGCCACATCCATGTGCTGCTCGACGAGTGGATCAGCCGGGACTGACGGCTGGAGCCCCGCCCATGGATCTTGAACAGGTCGCCGACGAGCTGGCCATCCGGCGCCTCGTCGACACATTCTGCGACGGCGTCAACAGCCGGGACAGTGAGCTGTGGGGCTCGGTGTGGGACGACGAGGACGCCACCTTCTGCCTGCACGGCATCGAACGGGCCGGCAAGGATGTCATCGTCGCCGGATTCGTCGACGGCATAGCCGCCTACGAGCTGCTGGTGCAGGTGGCCCCCAACGGCCGGATAGAGATCGACGGGGACACGGCCACCGGCCGCTGGTACATCCTGGAGATCGGCCGGCTCCGCGACGGGTCCTCATCACAGCAGGTGGCGCTGTGCCAGGACACATACAGGCGCACCGCTGACGGGTGGCGGCTCCGGCGCCGGGAGGTCGAGCGCATCTACAAGGGTGCGGCGCCACTGGAGGGCTGGATGCGACTAGCAGCGGACTGAGCCCCGGTCGAGATTGAGCCCCGGTCGAGCCGGCCGGCAGTAGTGTTCGGCCGCGATCGAGAGGAGCCCGCCATGATCAAGGTCGTGCGTCGTCAATACCGGGCCTATGCGGGGTTCGTGACCACGCCGCAGTTCTTCGACGACTCCCCCACCCAGTTCCTTACGGTGGCGCCGCCCGGGGTGGGCATCATCCAGCGGGTCAACCACATCGACGAGTACCGGTACACGCTGGACGACCGGGCCCGGAACTTCGGCGTGCTGGAGGAGTCGGCCATCTGCCTGGGCCGCTCGTACTGCCAGGTCATCGGCCAGGTCGGCACCAACTGGGTGCACTGCACCGGCACCAGCCCCACCGACATAGAGCGCATCTGCGCCGACATCTCGGCCAAGGCGGGGGCGCCGTTCGTGATGGCCGGCCAGGCCATCGTGGACGGGCTGCGCGAGATCGGCGCCGAGACGATCACCATCGCCAACGGGTACTTCCGGCCCGACTGGTCCGCCGGGATCAACGCCTACCTGGAGGCGGCCGGCTTCCGGGTGCTGTGGGCCGGCAACATCATCGACCAGGGGCTGATCGCCGACCACGATGAGATGCTGCGCCACGAGGCCGCCACGCTGTGGGACTACCCCGACGACATGATGTTCGCGGCCGCAGTCGACGCCCACGCCCGGGCCCCGCAGGCCGACGCCATCGTGCAGACCGGGGCCGGGATGCGGATGGTGCGCGTCCTCGACATGGTCGAGAGCCACACGGGCACCCCGCTGGTGGCCTCCGACGGGGCGCTCTACTGGCGCATGCTCAAGCACCTGGAACTGCCGGCCGCACCCGGCAACGGGCACCTCCTGTCGACGCTCGGATGACCCGAACCGGCACCATCGCCGAGACCGTCGCCAACGACATGTGCATCGAGTGACCATGACCCGCACCATCGCCGAGATCGTCACCAACGACATGTGCATCGGCTGCGGGCTGTGTGAGGCGCTCACCGGAGGCCGGGTCAAGATGGCCATGACCGGGCGCGGATCGCTGCGACCGTCGCCGGTGGACGGCTTCACACCGGCCGAGGAGGCTCAACTGGTGGCTGCCTGCCCGGGCGCCGTGGCCGAGGCCCGTATCGAGGCCGGCTGCAAGTCCGACCCCGTCTGGGGCGCCTACCGGTCGATGGCCAGGGCTTGGGCCGCCCATCCCGACGTTCGCTACGAGGGCGCAACCGGTGGGGTGCTGACCGCACTGGGCATGCACGCGCTGCGAACCGGCCGGGTCGACTTCGTGCTGCACGTCGGCGCCGACCCCGACCGGCCCATGCGAAGCCGCTGGGTCATCTCCGAGACGCCGGAGTCGGTGCGGGCCAACACCGCGTCGCGCTACGGGCCGACCGCCCCCCTGGCCGGCCTGGCCGCCGCGCTGGAGCGGGGCCAGCCCTTCGCTCTCATCGCCAAGCCCTGCGACCTCGGAGCGGTCCATTCGCTCGCCAGCACAGACCCTCGAGTCGACGAGCTTTGCGCCGTCCGGCTGGCGCTGGTGTGCGGGGGACAGTCGCGGCTCACCAAGTCGACGGCGGTCCTCGACGAGTTCGGGCTGGACGAGACCGAGGTGGCGCTGTTCCGCTACCGGGGCCACGGCAACCCTGGAGCGACCGTGGTGGAGACCAAGGCCGGCGAGCGGTTCACCAAGACCTACCCGGAGTTGTGGGAGGACGAGTCGGGCTGGGACATCGAGACCCGCTGCAAGTTCTGCCCGGACGCCCTGGGCGAGGCTGCCGACGTGGCCTCGGCCGACATCTGGCCGGGCGGAGCCCCGACCGGCGAGGACGAGGGCTTCAACGGCATCATCGTTCGCACCGAGGTCGGCGAGGAGCTGGTCGCTTCGGCCGTGAAGGCCGGGGAATTGGTGGTGGCCGGCGAGATCACAACCCGGCAGTTCGACGACTTCCAACCCCACCAGGTGCGCAAGAAGGAGGCGCTGGCCGCCCGCTACCAGGGCCTGGCCGACGCGGGGGTCGCCCCCATCGAGACCCGGGGCCTGCGCATCGAAGAACTCGGCCGGCGGCTCGACGGTGAGCGGTACGAGCAGCAGCGGGCCGGCGCCAAGCGGCGGGCCGACCACCTGTAGCGCACAGCGCCCAGCCCTCCCCGGAAATCTCGGGTCGATTCTGGGAAATAGGCACCCAATACCACCCCGAGAAAACAGCGCCCAGCCGGACCGGGTCCCTTCCGGGCGTGTCGGAGAGGAGGCATACAATCGTGGTGTGAGCGGTGACGCCGACCAGCGCATCGAGTTGACCCTCAGGCTGTGGCGCGCCGGGTCGAAGCGCCAGTTCGAGCGTTACATCAACCAGCTGCTCAAGCTGGCGGCCCGCCACGGCGGCCGGGCCGAGCGCCGAGCCGCCGAGGCAAAAGGCGGTCCCGGCCGCCCCGGCGCGGTGCTGGTGCTGTCCTTCCCGGATACCGCCGCGGTCGACGCCTACCTCACCGACCCGCGGCGGGACGACCTGGAGGAGCTGGCAGCCAAAGCCGTCAAGCGGTCGCTGATCACAGGCGGCCGCCGGCACGACAGCGCCGAGCACGAGCCCGCAGACGTGACCACCCTGCCCATCGACCCCGGCTGAGCCAGCCGGGCTCAGGAAGGGGCTCGGAACCGGGCCGGGCTCAGGGCGTCAACCGAGCCAGGCGGTAGGGGCGGCGGCTCGCACGCGCCGGTGATCAGCGCGGCCGTCAGCCGCCCGAGGGCCGGGGAGGTCTTGATGCCGTAGCCGCCCTGGCCGGCCAACCAGAAGAAGCCCGGATGGTCGGAGTCGAATCCGGCCGCGGGAACGCTGTCGCCGGTGAAGGTGCGCAGGCCGGCCCAGGTGCGGCGCACACCCCGGACCTGCAGGGTGGTGGCCTCCTCCAGCTCCTCGACGCCCAGCGCGATGTCCTCCGTCTCTGCACGGGCGTCGCACGGCTCGCTGGGCGTCTCGTCGACGGGCGACACCAGCAGCAGGGGACCCTCGGGCTCGAAGTAGAACCGGTTGCCGATGTCCCACACCATTGGCCACCCCGCGACGGACACACCCTCGGGCGGCGGGAACACGAACACCGAGCGCCGCAGCGGCCTGAGCCCCAGCGGCGCCACGCCGGCCATCTCGGCCAGCGGATCGCACCACGCCCCCGCCGCGTTGACGACCACGTCGCAGTCCCAGTGCCTATTGGAGGCCGCGACCCGCCAGCCGCCAGCCCGGGGCGTGAGGGCGGTCACACCGGCGTCCAGGTGCAGTTCCGCGCCCCGGCGGCGAGCACCCCGCAGGAAGCCCTGCAGCAGCCCGTCCACATCGATGTTCATGGCGTGAGGCTCGAAGACGCCCGCATGGGCGGAATCGGGGCGCAGCACGCCGACCAGTTCGCAGCATCGCGACGAATCGAGGCGATGAACCTCGACACCGTGGGCCTCGGCGGCGGCCGCCTTCTCCTCCAGCGCGTCCCGCTCGGCAGCCCGGGCGATCCACAGAAGGCCCCTGGGCGACAGCAGCGCTTGGTCGGCGAACCCCTCGGGCGGCTCGGTCAGGAACGCACGGCTGGCCCCGGCCAGCGCGCTCACCACGGGGGCGCCCGAAGTCTGGGTGTGGAGGGCAGCCGAGCGGCCGGTGGCGTGAGCTCCGGCATGGGCCTCGCGCTCCACCATCACCACCGAGGCGTGCTCGGCGAGATGCCACGCCGCGGACGCCCCCGCGATCCCCGCGCCGATCACCGCCACCCGCATCGGATCAGCCTGCCACGCCACCCGCCGAGCGTCGGGGAACCACCGGCTGGCAGGTTCGGCCAACCGGGGCGCCCGGCCCGATGAGAGGGTGGCTGCACAAACGGTATACAATCCGCGCGACGGGTCGGCCGGAAGCTGCGCTACCGGGAGCAATCCAGAGGCAACCAGGAGGAACGGCGTGCGCGACGGCCTGACCATCATCGACACCGACACTCATGTCTGGCCGTCGGTGGAAGTCCTCAAGCGCTACGCCGACCCGCAACTGCTCGACCGCTGGGACACCGAGCTGGCCCACTACGAGCGCCGGGTGGAACTGCCGCTCACCTACGGAGACCCCGACGGTCCCTGGACCAACCTCAGCATCGAGCCCCGGGGCTACTTGCGGGAGATCGGCGAGAAGTCGCAGCACGAGGAGGAGCTGGGCGCGGGCGGCCGGGCCGCGCTGGAGGGCAAGATCCGGGGCCTGGTGGTCACCGAGGACTCGCCCCGCTACGGC
>VXNG01000266.1 GCA_009840695.1 Acidimicrobiaceae bacterium | reverse complement strand
GCGAGGCCGTGGCCCGAGCGGCCCGTGAGCGCAGCGAACAAGAGCGGGAAACAAGTCCCAAGAGTAGGTTCCGGGTGGCAGTGGCCGATCTCGACACCATCTTCAAGGCCTACGACATTCGCGGGATCGTGGGATCCGAGATCGACGCGGAGGTGTGCTTCGCCATAGGGGCGGCCTTCGGTGGCCACGGGCGCGACCACGGCGCGGCCCGCATCGTGGTCGGCCGCGACATGCGCCCCGACGGCGCGGACCTGTCAGCGGCCTTCTGCCGGGGCGCGACCGCGACCGGTGTCGATGTGGTGGACATCGGCATGTGCGCCACCGAGATGGTGTACTTCGCCTCCGGGCTGCTCGACATCCCCGGGGCGATGTTCACGGCGTCCCACAACCCGGTCGGCTACAACGGCATCAAGCTCTGCGGCCCGGGCGCGTCGCCGATCGGCATGGGCACGGGACTGGAGCAGATCAAGGCCCGTGCCTTCTCCGACCCACGCCGGGCGGCGACGCCCGGCACGGTCTCGCGACGCGACCTCATGGACCGCTACGTCGAACATGTCCTGTCCTTCGTCAGCCCGGGTGCACTCCAGCCCCTGCGGCTGGCGGTGGACACAGCCAACGGCATGGGTGGCCTTGTCGCTCCCGCCGTGTTCGATCCGCTGCCCTTCACGGTCGACTACCTGCATCGGGAACTAGACGGCACGTTCCCCAACCACCCGGCCGACCCCCTCAGGTCAGAGAACCTGCAAGATGTCCAGCACCGGGTAGAGATCGTGGAGGCCGACGCCGGCCTGGCCTTCGACGGCGACGCCGACCGGGTGTTCGTGGTGGACGAGCGGTCCCGGCCGCTGCCGGGCTCGCTCACCGCGGCGCTCATCGCCACCGTGATGCTGGAGCGTGAGCCCGGCGCGGCGGTCGTGCACAACGTGATCTGCTCCAGAGCCCTGGAGGAGGTCGTGGAGGAACTAGGAGGTCGAACCATCCGGTCCCGGGTGGGGCACTCGTTCATGAAGCAGGCGATGGCCTCCAGCGGAGCGGTGATCGGAGGCGAGCACTCCGGTCACTACTACTTCCGGGACAACTACGGCGCCGACAGCGCCATGATCGCGGTGATGGTCGTGCTGGAGGCGCTCAGCCGTCACGACGGCCGCCTCAGCGACCTGGCCGATCCGCTGGCCCGCTACGCCGCGTCGGGGGAGATCAACACCGAGGTTCCGGACCAGGATGGGGCGATCGAGCGAGTAGCGGCCGCCTTCGCGGACTGCGAGCAGGACCGGCTCGACGGCCTGAGCGTCGATTGCGGCGGCTGGTGGTTCAACCTTCGGCCGTCGAATACCGAGCCCCTGCTGCGCCTGAACCTGGAGTCCGGCGACCCGGCCGACATCCCGGCCCGAGTAACTGAGGTTCTCGCGCTGATCACTCCGTAACATCAGGGGACCGCCCGCGGTTGAGGAGGTGGCCTAGCCGTGACACTCGATGCCCGCCTGCTGGAGATTCTCGCCTGCCCCGGCGACAAGGGCCCGCTCCTCTACTTCGCCGACGAGGAGCGCCTGTACAACCCCCGGCTGCGCCTCTGCTACCGGGTGGACGACGGGATCCCCGTGATGCTGATGGACGAGGCCGACTCGGTGAACGACACCGAGCATGAGCGCTTGATGGCCAAGGCGGAGGCCGACGGGGTCGCGCCCACCTTTGCTGAGGCCGGCGCCGGCGACGACGGCGCAGGCACAGAGACCTCGGGCCATGGCCGCTGACGACCTGTTCGAAGCGCTCCGGCACCTGCCCGACCAGGTGCGCGATGCGGCAGTGGCCGCCGCCGTCGTAGAGGGCTTGCCCGCTCCCGGCGAGATCTCCGAAGTGGTGATCGTGGGGGCGGGTGGAGGAGGGGTGGCCGGCGATGTAGTGGAGTCGGTGGCGCAGCTCCACGGCTCGGAGCCGGTACTGGCCACCGGCGGCATCAGCCCGGCCTGGCTCTCGGAGTCCTCGCTGGTGGTGGCGGTCTCGCAGTCCGGTGACGACCAGCCGACCGTGGCCGCGGCCCGCGTCGCTCAAGCCAGCGGCGCGCGGATGGTGGCCGTCACCTCGGGGGGAGAGTTGACGGCACTCTGCGCGGACTGGGGGGTTCCGATAGCCCGCGTGGACCGCTTTGCCGGCCCGGCTGCCGGGCTCGGCGTGGTGATAGTGCCGGTGCTGGTGCTGCTCGAGCGGGTCGGCGTGCTGGACGGCATGAACAGGCTCATCTCAGAGAGTGCGGCGCAGATCGAGGCTCGGCGCAGGCTCATGGATGCCGATCCGGGGCCGGCGGAGGCTCTGGCCGAGGCCGTGCAGGACCGCATGGCAGTCGTCTGCGGGGCCGGGGGCGTCGGCAAGCACGCCGCCCGTCGCTGGGTTCATCAGTTGGACCGGATCGGCCGGGTGTCGTCGGTGCGGCGCAACCTCCCGGCCGACGAGGCTGAGGCCGCGTCTTGGGGCACGCTGGCCCAGCGGATCCCGGCGGGTGTGGCCGCGATCGTGCTGCGCCACGACTTCGAACCCCAGGGGCTCGCCGACCGCATCGACCTGCTCGGTGCCGCGGTTTCCACCCTCCACGAGGTGAGGGCGGCAGGCGAGGGAGCGCTGGCCCAGATGCTCGACCTGGTGCTGGTGGGCGACGCGGTGGCCGAGTTGGCGGCCCGCCGGGCCGGCGGCCGGTAGAGACATGCGTGTCGCCGACCTCTCCCTGGCCCCGCTCGGCCGCGCCGAGGTCCGCTTGGCCGAGCACGAGATGCCCGGCTTGATGGCGCTTCGGGGCCGCTACGCCGACGATCAGCCCCTCGCCGGCGCCCGGATCGCCGGATCGCTGCACATGACGGTCCAGACCGCGGTGCTGATCGAGACGCTGGTCGCGCTGGGCGCCCAAGTCCGGTGGGCGAGCTGCAACATCTTCTCGACCCAGGACCATGCCGCCGCCGCGGTCGCGGTCGGTCCCGGCGGCACCGTGGACGAGCCCCGGGGCGTGCCGGTGTTCGCCTGGAAGGGTGAGACCCTGGAGGAGTACTGGTGGGCGACCGAGCAGATCTTCAGATGGCCCGATGGCGGTGGGCCGAACCTCATCCTCGACGACGGCGGCGACGCCACCCTGCTCGTCCACAAGGGACTCGAGTACGAGCGGGCCGGCGCGGTGCCCGAGGCCACCGACGACGACTCCGAGGAGTGGTCAGTGGTGCTCGATCGGCTGCGGACGATCGCCACCGACGACGGGGGGTTCTTCTCGCGGATGGTGCCGTCCATCCGGGGGGTGTCCGAGGAGACGACCACAGGTGTGATGCGGCTGCACCAGATGCTGGAGCGGGGTGAGCTGCTGTTCCCGGCCGTGAACGTGAACGACTCGGTCACCAAGTCCAAGTTCGACAACTACTACGGCTGCCGGCACTCGCTTATCGACGGTATCAATCGGGCCACCGACGTGATGATCGGCGGGAAGGTGGCTGTGGTGTGCGGATTCGGCGATGTCGGCAAGGGCTGCGCGGCGGCGCTCCGGGGCCAGGGGGCCAGGGTGATCGTCACCGAGATCGACCCCATATGCGCCCTACAGGCCGCCATGGAGGGCTACGAGGTGAACACCCTCGAGGCGGTGGTACCCGTCGGCGACATCTTTGTCACCGCCACCGGCAACGCGGGCGTCATCAGCGCCGGTCACATGGCCCGCATGAAGCACCAGGCCGTGGTGGGCAACATCGGTCACTTCGACAACGAGGTGGACATGGCGGGGCTGAACCGGATGTCGGACGTGCAGCGGGTCAACATCAAGCCCCAGGTGGACGAGTACGTCTTCGGTGACGGCCACTCGGTGATCGTGCTCTCGGAGGGCCGTTTGCTGAACCTCGGCAACGCCACCGGACATCCCAGCTTCGTGATGTCATGCAGCTTCACCAACCAGGTCCTGGCCCAGATGGACCTGCACGCCAACGGCGACTCGATGCCGATCGGGGTGACCACGCTGTCTCGCCGGCTCGACGAGGAGGTGGCCCGCCTGCACCTCGACGCGCTCGGCGTGCGCCTGACCAGGCTCACGCCCAGCCAGGCCGACTACATCGGGGTCGACGCCGACGGTCCGTACAAGCCCGACCACTACCGCTACTGACGG
>VXNG01000265.1 GCA_009840695.1 Acidimicrobiaceae bacterium | reverse complement strand
CCTACTACGTGCCCGGCGTGGAGATCCCCAGCGACGAGGAACTCATCGCCATGGTGGAGAGCTGAGCAGAAACCCCAAGAAAGGACACAGACCCATGGTCAACCCCATTCCCGACGACTACCCGCGAATCTCGACCTACCTCTGCGTGGACGGCGCAGCCGAGGCCATCGACTTCTACACGAGCGTTCTCGGCTTCACCGAGAGCCGCCGTATGGACTTCGGCGGCCGGATCGGCCACAGCGAGCTGCGTCTCGGTGACTCCCTGATCATGCTGTCCGACGAGTGGCCCGAGGAGGGCGTGGTCGGGCCCAAGACGCTGGGCGGGACGCCGGTGTCCATGACCGTGAACGTCGAGGACTGCGACTCGACCTTCGCGGCCGCGCTGGCGGCCGGGGCCACGGAGTTGAGGCCCCCAGAGGACCAGTTCTACGGTGATCGCGCCGGCCAGTTCCTGGACCCGTGGGGTCACAAGTGGAGCGTGCACACCCACATCGAGGACGTGGACGACGACGAGCTGGACCGGCGCGCCGCCGCGATGATGGGCGAAGGCTGAGCACACGTGCCCTCCCCTCCGCAGTCCTTGGTCGTGCTCGATGTGGAGGGCGTGCTAACCCCCGAGGTGTGGATCGCGGTCGCAGAGCGCACCGGAATCGACTTCCTGCGCCGCACGACCCGCGACGAGCCCGACTACGACGTGCTGATGAAGGGCAGAATCGAGGCCCTCGACGCGGCCGGCATCACCATGACCACGATCAGGGAGGTGGTCGAGGGTCTGGTCCCCCTCCCCGGGGCTCTCAACTTCCTCTCAGAGCTCCAGTCGCGCCTTCCGGTGGTGCTGCTGTCGGACACCTTCGAGCAGTTCGGCCGCCCCCTGATGGCCCAGCTCGGCTGGCCCCTGCTGCTCTGCCACACGCTCCTGGTGGAGGACGATCGCCTGGCCGACTACCGGCTGCGGGTTAACGACCAGAAGGCGAGGTCCGTCGAGGCCTTCCGCTCGCTCAACTACCGGGTGGTGGCGGTGGGGGACTCCTACAACGACGTGACCATGCTGGCCGCGGCTGACGCCGGTGTGCTGTTCCGGGCGCCGTCCAACGTGCGGGCCGAGCACCCGCAGTACCCCAGTTGCACCGCGTACGACGACCTCCTGGACCTGATTGATAACTGCATATTGAATTTTTCATAAAAAATTTGCGCTCGGCTGAGGGGTGCGCTACGGTTCGCGCCGAACGCTCTCAGGCGCCCGCCCTGAATTCGTTCGCTACCGAACGGTTGGTGTGCTACGGTCCGCCGCCATCGCTCTCAGGAGGAGGTAACCCCCAATGAAGTTCAAGTCAGCGATCGCCCTCGTAGCGGTCTTGGCCCTGTTCGCCGCCAGTTGCGGCGACGACGAGGAACCCGCAGCGCCAGCGACCACGGCGCCGCCCGAGACCACAGCGCCGCCCGAGACCACGGCCGCTCCAGAGCCCGAGCCGATGGGCCAGGCCGTCGATATCGAGGCCACTCTCAACGCCGACCTCGACAACTGCGCTCCCGCGCCGACCGGCGATCCCATCAGGGTCGGCATGGCCATGGACTTCAGTGATGTGGTCGGCTTCGTCGACATTCCCGGCTCCAAGCTGGTGCCCCACTTCGCCGACCTCATCAACTGCAACGGCGGCGTCAACGGCTCTCCCGTCGAGGTCCGAGTGGAGGATGTCGGCGGCGACGCCACCACCGCCGGCGTCGCGGCGCAGGACCTGCTCGACTGGGGCGCGCACTTCCTCATCGGCCCGCCCTTCGCCGACTTCACCCTGCCCATCCTCCAGGCCACCGGCGGCCAGGTGCCGGTGTTCGTGGCCGCCTCGACCGAGCCCACCCTGTCCGACATCGAGAACAACTCGTTCCTGGTGAGCTTCGACGACCGGGGCCAGTCCAGCGCAGCGGCCGAGTGGGCCCTCGACCAGGGCATCACCCGGGCCTTCGTGTTCACCCAACCGGGCCCGTACACCGGCTACAACCCCGATGTCTTCGTGGAGGTATTCGAGGCCGGGGGCGGCGAGATCGTCGGCGAGCACACCTACGAGTGGTTCGTGGACACCGACTTCTCCGCTCAGGTGGCCGAGCTTTCGGAGGTCCTCGAGAACAACGAGGCCTTCTTCTCGGCCGCGCTCGGCTACCAGGTCACCGCGCTGCGGGGCCAGCTCGAGGGAGCCGGGTTCGACGACATCACCTACATCGGAACCGACGCGCTCGATGCCACCGGCATCGCCTTCGAGGCCAACAACGAGGGCATCGTCCACACCCCCCACATCAACATTGAGCCGGGCGACATCAACGACCGCCTGCTGACGGGTTACTCCGATGCCCACGACGGCGAGGTGCTGGACAGCCAGGGCTTCATGGGCCTATACGTCGACTCGCTGCTGCTGGGCATCCAGGGCATCGTCGACTGCGGCTGCACCGACCCGGCCCAGATCGGCGGCGCGGTAGCGGAGATCGAGGGCTTCGAGGGCTTCAGTGGCGTGATCACCTACAAGGGCACCACAGGCACCCCGCCCAAGGCCGTGCCGATCAAGCGGATCGTGAACGGCCAGGACGTCCTCATCGAGATGAGGTGAGCCATACCCTGACCGACGCGGTCCCCTCCGTCGGGCCGGTGCGGTGATCGGCCTCACCGGCCTCGACGGGGCGGGCAAAGCCGTGCCGCCCGGCACGGTCGCGGGGTCGCTTTCTTCCGGGGCGGGCTTGTTCGATACCTTCGTGCGGGGGAGCGCGGCATGACCGAACTGGTCCAGAACCTGATCGACGGGCTTGGGCGGGGCAGCATCTACGCGCTGCTGGCGCTGGGCGTGGCCGTGGTCTTCGGAGTGATGCACCTGCTGAACTTTGCCCACGGCGAGTTGATCACCGTGAGCGGCTACGCGGCCTACGCCGCGTTCAGCAATGGCTGGTCGTGGTACCTGGTGGCCCCGCTGATCGTGGTGGTGTCGGTGGTCACCAACCTGGTCATCGAGCGCGTCGCTTTCAGCCGCGTGCGGGGCTCGTCGGAGTTCACCCAACTGCTCACCTCCTTCGGCATCCACTTCCTCGTGGCGGCCATCTTCTTGATGTACATCGGTGCGCGGGTCCAGACGTTCGCGGAGCCGGGCTGGATCGCCGACACCTATTCGGTCGGACCGGTACGGGTGGAGGTGTTCGACACCGTCGTCATCATCGTGACGGTCGTGACCCTGGTGCTCACCGCCGCCGTCCTCCAGCGCACCATGTTCGGGCTGTCGATAAGGGCCGCGGCGGCCGACTTCGACGCGGCCCGCCTGATGGGCGTCAACTCCGACCGCGTCATCCGGGGCGCCTTCGCCCTGTCGGGCGCGCTGGCAGGGATCGCCGGGATCTTCTGGTTGATGCGGGCCGGTCACACCTCGCCCACCTCCGGCATCAACCCGATGCTCAGCGGTGTGCTGGCCGCTCTCATCGGCGGGCTCGGCAGTCTCAAGGGCGCGGTGATAGGGGGTCTCGCCCTGGGGCTCGCCGAAGTGATGCTGCGAACCTGGCTGCCCGGCACCGCCGCCGCCCTCACCCAGGGTGTTGTGTTCACCCTGATCGCGCTGCTGTTCATCTTCAGGCCGGGGGGTCTGGTCAACGTGGCCCACGCGGAGCGGGTGTGATGGCGGCGGCCCCCTGCCAGGGACGGGCGTGATGGCGGAGCGGTCGTCCCTTCTGGCCGCATGGGCTGGGAACCGCCGGCGCGAGGCCGAGCTGCTGTTCCCCAGCCTGCGGCGCGATGTCGCCTTCCCGCTGGCCGGCGCCGTCGTGCTGTTCGCGGCTTTCGTGGGGGCGGGACTGCTGTACACGCTGATCGTCGAGGGCGCGTCGGCCGAGAAGCTGATCACCGCGATGTTCATCGACGCCATCATGGTGATCGGCATCCAGATCTATGTGGGCAACACCGGCGTGTTCTCCTTCGGCCATATCGGCTTCGGCGCGGTGGCCGGGTACGCCTTCGCCATCTTCGCCATCGCACCCGAAGACAAGTACACCCGCATACCGAATGCCCCCTGGGGACTGGCCGACGTGGAGATGGGACCCCTGCCCGCGACGGC
This sequence comes from Acidimicrobiaceae bacterium, assembly GCA_009840695.1. The sequence goes on along the minus strand of VXNG01000265.1, from coordinate 52 downwards.
GGTGGCTCTGGGGATCACGCTCATCGTGGCCGTGATCGTCGGGATCGGCCTG
>VXNG01000268.1 GCA_009840695.1 Acidimicrobiaceae bacterium | reverse complement strand
CCGCGGCCGACGTGCCGTCGGCACTGTTCAACTGCTCGGCCCAGGCCTGGAACCACGCTTTCTACTGGGACTCGATGAGCCCGGGGGCCGTCGAGGCGCCCTCAGGCGAGTTGCTGGCCGCCTTGGAACGCAGCTTCGGATCCCTCGACGCCTTCAACACCCAGTTCGCGGCGGCCGCGGTGGGGAATTTCGCGTCCGGGTGGACCTGGCTGGTGGCAGGTACGGGCGGCTTGCAGATCCTCAACACCGACGACGCCGACACGCCGCTGCGCCACGGCCAGCAAGCCTTGCTGACCATCGATGTGTGGGAGCACGCCTACTACCTCGACTACCAGAACGCCCGGGCCGCCTACGTGGACGCCTTCATCGAGCACCTCATCAACTGGGAGTTCGCCTCCGCCAACTACGCCCTTGGTAGCTAGCCCCGAGTGTCCTCGTTGTCTCGGACCACAAAAAATATCTAAAAATCATGTAAATGCTTGACAGATGTCACACCGGTGTGAGATACTGTCACCATGCTTATCGACGACGCCCGACAGGTTGAGGCTGTGGCCAAGAGGATCTTGGCGCAGGTCGATGACGGGTCCGCGTCGTGTGAGGAAATGCGCGAGGCGATGCCGGCGCTGAAGTCGGCGTCAGCGATGATCACGGCCGCGCAGACTTCGGCTGCGACGTCGATCGCGGGACGCGAGCGTCACGGCGACGGCGGTGCGGAGGTGCTGGCCACTGCTGCAGGGTTGCCGATCGGCGAGGCCCGCAGCCACATCAAGACAGCCAAGACCCTTCGGGATCTGCCCGCGGTTCGCGACGCGGTGGAGTCGGGGAGGGTGACGCGGGCCAACGCCAAGCAGTTGGCCGCCGCAGTGGAGAAGGCCGGCTCGCAGGCTGTGGAAGCCGACGGCGAGCTGTTGGCCAAGGCTGAGTCGCTGCGTCCCGAGCAGTTCATGCGGGTGGCCCGCCGCTGGACTGCGGAGCGCGAGGGCGACCACGGGGCCTCCGAGCACGCCCGCCAGCGGGCGCGGCGTCGAGTGCGGGTGTGGGACGGCGACGACGGGATGGTGCACCTGCACGGAGAGTTCGACGCCGTCACGGGCAAACGGGTAGCCAGCCGGCTGCGCGCCGAAGCCTCACGGATGCATGACGCCGACAAGAAGAACGCCAAGGCCAACGGCGCCGGCAGGCGGAGCTTCGACCAGTGCATGGCCGACGCACTCGACTATCTCACCGCCGCGAACCGAAGCCGCGGCGCGGGCCGGTCGTTCGCGGACATTTGCGTGGTCGCCCACGTCGACGACGACACCGCCAAGCTGGTCGCCGAGCTACCCGACGGCACGAGGCTTCCCGCCGAGGTGCTCGACACCCTGACTTCGAACGCCAAGCTCACGGGACTCATCTATGACCGCCGGGGCAAGCCCATCTGGCGAACGGAGTCCCGGCCCACCGCCACCAGGGCACAGCGCCAGATCCTCAACGCCCGATGGGGCGGCTGCTTCCACTGCGGGACCCACTTCGCCATCTGCCAACCCCACCACATCGAACCAGTGTCGCGGGGCGGGCCCACCAAGCTCGACAACCTGGTCCCGGCCTGCTGGGAATGCCACAACCGCATCCACCGGGACGGCTGGCAGATCCGCAAGTGCCCTGACGGCAACCACACCCTGCACCCACCCGACCGAGTGACCTACGGGCCCGCGTGCGCTCCCGAGGAGGCCGCACTGTTCAGGCCCGAATCCAAGCCGGAACCCGACCCGAAGCAAGCCAGGGCGGGACCCGACGCAACCCGGGTTGGCCTCACCGCAGCCCGAGCCATTCTCCGCGAGACCCAAGCACAGCGGGAGACCGTCGGGACAACGGCGTGATCTCACAGCTGGACAGCGGCCCAGTCGGATGCGAACCGGCCTAGCGCCGTTGATGCCGGGCTGAGCGGATCGGCCCCGCTGCTTATTCGCTGGATCAGTCGTCCACGAGCAGTTCGATGAGGGAACTGGTGTCCCAGCGGCCGCGGCCTTGGCGCTGGAGGCGGGCGTAGTACTGGTCGATGATCGCGGTGACCGGCAACGTTGCGCCGACCCGCTCGGCCTCCGCGAAGCAGATGGCCAGGTCCTTGCGCATCCAGTCCAGGGCAAAGCCGAAGTCGAACTCGCGGCGGGCCATGGTCACACCCCGGTTGGCCATCTGCCACGACCCGGCCGCTCCCTGGGAGATGGTCGCCACCACCTGCTCGACATCGAGCCCAGCCCGGCGGGCGAAGTCGATCCCCTCGGCCAGGCCCTGAACCAGCCCGGCGATGCAGATCTGGTTCACCATCTTGGTGCGCTGGCCGCTTCCGGGACCGCCGAGCAACGTGACCGCCTTGGCGTAGGCGTCGATAACCGGCTCGGCCCGGTCGAAGTCGGCCCGATCGCCGCCGCACATCACGGTGAGCGCGCCGTTCTCGGCACCGGCCTGGCCCCCCGAGATGGGCGCATCCACGAAGCCGACCCTCCGCTCGCTCGCCGCGGCATGCAGCTCCTGGGCTAAATCAGCCGATGCGGTGGTGTGGTCAACCAGGACCGACCCCGATGCCATCGACTCCAGCACTCCCCCCGCGGCCAGCGTCACCGAGCGGACATCGTCGTCGTTGCCCACGCACACGAACACGAACTCGGCATCCGCGGCCGCACCCGCGGGCGTCGGTGCAGCGGTACCGCCGTGCTCGGCCACCCAGGCCTCGGCCCGGGAAGCCGTCCGGTTGTAGACCGTCACGTCATGGCCTGCTGAAACCAGGTGACCGGCCATGGGATAGCCCATGACTCCCAGTCCTACGAATGCACAACCAGCCATTGGCGCCTCCTTGAGGGGATGCAACCTGCGTACCCTATGCGGCCGCAAAGCGCACACTGAGTCGGGTCGGCCCGTCAGCTCCGGGCGCTTCGGACGGTGGGGATCTGATCAGGGCACGTAGCCGACTTCCGGGTTGTACGGGATGGTGGGCGGGCCCTTCACCTCGATTCCGTTCCCCTCGGGATCCTTGATGTACAGCGACGGTCCCCGCCCGTCGCCGCCCCAGTTGTTGAGCACGGGCCCGGCCTCGACGCCGTGGCTCGCGAAGTGCCGCCGGAGTTGGTCCTCATCAAAGGGCTCCACGCGCACACAGAAGTGGTCCATGTTGTGGCCCGTGGCACCTGGCGCAAGGCCGCCCTCACTCCCGACCGGGCCGGCCACATCGGCCAAGTCGATAATGGAATCCCCGGCACGCAACTGGTACAGGCCGATGTCAACACGGGCCTGTTCGACGGTGCAGCCGAGCACGGTCTCATAGAACTCCAGGCACCGCTCAACGTCAGTCACGCGCAGAACCACGTGGTCCAGCGACTTCAGACGGAACACCAGCAGACCTCCCCGATCACCCGATCACAAGAAACCTACACCTAAGCCACCATTGCGGAGCCGCCGCCACGGTCGGGCTTCAATCGAGCGGGCGGCTCTCGATGTCCAGAGATGGCGCGGCCTCACGGATGGTCAGATGCTGGCGTGCCAGCGACCTGACGTTGGCGCGGCGAGCCAGTAGTCGCTCCTCTGGAGGCATCGCCGCTGTCTTGCGCAAGGCGCTCGCTACGGCGTTGACCAGCATCTCCGAGGTCTCTGCCACTGTGGGTCCTTCAGGCACGACGGAATCGAGGAGACCCTCGTCTCGCAGCGCCGCGACGTCAGCCGCCTGCCCCCTGACCATGTGGGCCGCCCTCTCGGTGCTGCGGAAGAGAATGGCCGAGGCAGCTTCTGGGGCAATGGGCGCCAGCCACGCATTCTCGAGGGCGATCACCGAGTCAGCAGCCACCAAGGCGATCGCTCCAGCCCCCGAGCCCTCCCCCATCAGGACTGAGACCGTAGGTATCCGCACCCCTAGGAGCTCGCGAATGAGCGAGCCGACGGAATGGGCGAGGCCTTCGGACTCCTCATCGATGCCTGCGCCTGCGCCCTTGGTGTCGATGAAGGACACGAGGGGCAGACCCAGCTCCTCCGCAATGGATATCGCCCGCTGTGCTTTGCGGTAGCCGCCGGGAGAGACCTCGGCTCCTCGGCCTTGCGGCCTGCGGAAGCCGACCGCGACGGCGGGCTCGCCCCCGAGACTGGTGAATCCCGCCAGCAGGTTGCGATCGTCCGAACCAGCGCGGTCGC
>VXNG01000270.1 GCA_009840695.1 Acidimicrobiaceae bacterium | reverse complement strand
GTTCAAGGCCCTCGACAACTACGACTTCGAGAGCGACGAGGCCCGCCAGCAGTTCGCCGAGCTGGCCGAGCGCCTCCGCGAACAGCTCATGCAGCAGTTCCTCGACCAGATGGCCGGCGCGGTCGACGACGCCACCGGCGACGGCTCGGCGTCGGAGGAGATGCAGCGGCTCAAGGACATGCTGGCCGAGCTCAACACCATGCTGGCCCAGCGGGCCCGGGGAGAGGAGTCCGACTTCAAGGGGTTCATGGAGCGCTACGGCGACTTCTTCCCCGAGAATCCCAAGACCCTCGACGAGCTGCTGGAGGTGATGGCCCGCCGCATGGCCGCGGCCCAGGCCCTGCTCAACTCGATGACGCCGGGCCAGCGCGACCAGCTCCAGCAACTGTCCGAACAGCTCCTGGCCGACATGGACCTCAACTGGCAGGTCAACGAGCTGGCCCGCCACCTGCGCGACGAGTTTCCGGACTTCGGCTGGGACCGGCGCTACGACTTCAGCGGCGTCGACCCCCTCGACTTCAGCCAGGCCGCCGACATGCTGGCCGAGCTGGGCGACATCGACCAGCTCGAGAACCTGCTACGGGGCTCGGCCAGCCCCGGGGCCCTCGCCGAGGCCGACACCGAGGCCGTCCGCCGGCTGCTGGGCGACGCCGCCGCCGAGAGCCTCGAGCGCATGGCCGAAGTGGCCCGCATGCTGGAGGAGGCCGGCCTGATCGAGAACCACGAGGGCCGCTTCGACCTGACCCCCCGAGCCATCCGCAAGATCGGCCAGGGCGCCCTGCGGGACCTGTTCACCCGGCTCGACGCCGACAAGTTCGGCCGCCACGCCATCAGCCGCAGCGGCCTCGGGCACGAGCGGGAGCCCGACACCAAGGCCTACGAGTACGGCGACCCGTTCAACCTGCACATCGGCCGCACTATCCGCAACGCCGTCACCCGCACCGGCGGCGGCGTGCCCGTGCAGCTGGATCCCGACGACTTCGAGGTGGAGCGAACCGAGCAGCAGGTGCGGTCGGCTACCGTGCTCATGCTCGACCTGTCGCTGTCGATGCCCATGCGCAACAACTTCCTGCCGGCCAAGAAAGTGGCCATGGCCCTGCACTCGCTGATCTCCAGCCAGTACCCCCGCGACTACCTGGGCCTGGTGTCGTTCAGCGAGGTGGCCCGGGAGTTCCGCCCCGAGAAGCTGCCCGAGGTGTCGTGGGACTACGTCTACGGCACCAACATGCAGCACGGTTTCATGCTCGCCCGCCGCATGCTCAACCGCCAGACCGGCACCAAGCAGATCATCATGATCACCGACGGGGAGCCCACCGCCCACATCACACCGTCGGGGCGGCCCTTCTTCAGCTACCCGCCCACCCGCGAGACGGTGGAGCTCACCCTGGCCGAGGTGGGCAGGTGCACCCGCGACGGCATCCGGATCAACACGTTCATGCTGGACGCCACGTCGTACCTGACCAACTTCGTCGAGCGCATCACCGAGATGAACGGCGGTAGGGCCTTCTTCACCACCAACGAGAACCTCGGCGACTACGTGCTCGTCGACTTCGTGGAGCACAAGCGCAGCCTGGTCCACGCCCGCCGCTAGCCCCGCGGCCACCGACCTCTACGCCAGGAATCTGCTCCAAGAAATTTCTTCGTCCCGAGTTTGCAATTGTCATATAACAATGGTGTAATTACATCAATGGCACCGGGCGGGACCGGGCCCGAGCCCCAGTGCTGGGGCCTGGAAGGTCGTCATGGAGGAATCCCTATGGAGCTACACGGCATCTTTCCGGCCGAGGACATGTCCTGGCAGCGCGAAGCCAACTGCCTGGGAGTGCATCCTGACCTCTTTTTTCCCGAGCGGGGCGCGTCCACGCGGGAGGCCAAGGAAGTGTGCAAGGGCTGCGTGGTGCGCGAGGAGTGCCTGGAGTTCGCGCTCAACAACGGAGAGAAGTTCGGAATCTGGGGCGGCATGAGCGAACGGGAGCGCCGTCGCATCCGGCGAGCCCGCGCCCTGCAGCGCCGGGCAGTCGTCAACGCCTGAGAACGCCGACCCCGTCGCATTCCCTAGCCGGGATGCGGCTGTGGAAAAAGGACGGTATGCTTCACACCGATGCCAAACATCGGTGCACCTGAACTCCTGATCATCCTGGTGCTCGTCCTGCTGGTGTTCGGCGGGGCGAAGCTCCCGAAGCTCGCTCGCTCGCTGGGCCAGGCGCAGCGCGAGTTCAAGGACGGCCTGACCGAGAGCGCCAAGGAGGCTGACGCCTCCGGCGGCAGCCAGGCATCCGGCGGCGAAAACTCGGGCGGCGGCGCTTCGGGCAAGAACGGCTCCTCCTGAGAGCCTCGCGGCGAGGCGGACACCAATGACCCTCGCGGGCGCCGACGTCGAGGCGGTGGACGAACCGCCGGTCGGCCAAGCCACCATCATCTATCTCGGGCCTGTCGCTCCCCACTGGGAGGTGCGCGCCGTCTACGGCGACGCCGACTTCATGACCTCCTTCCGGGACCGGGTCCACGCCCGCCTGCTGCTGTTGCCACCCCACGACCCGCAGTTCCGCCGCAACCGTGAACGGGTCAATCGCGACGCTGAGCGTGAGCGGATCATCGTCAACTGGGACCTCGGCTATCCGGAGGAAGAAGACGAGTATTCCGGCCGGGAGCGGGTCTGACAGCGGCCCGGGGAGCGAGCGTGCGCAGAGGCCGAGCTTGCGAGGCCATGGCCCGAGCGGCCCGTGAGCGCAGCGAACAAGAGCGGAATCCACGCCCATGATCCGCGTCGGGGGATGGGCTGAGCCGCTCACGGACTACTTCAGCCGGGAGATCTCGTGGCTGGCCTTCAACGCCCGCGTCCTCGCCCTCGCCGACGACGCTGACGTCCCCCTGCTGGAGCAGGCCAGATACCTCAGCATCTTCGCCACCAACCTCGACGAGTTCGTCCAGGTCCGGGTGTCCGGCCTCGCCGACCGGGTCGCGGCCGAACTGACCGAGCGCACCCTCGACGGGCACACTCCCGCTGAGCAGCTCAGCGAGGTCCGCCGGATCGCCGCCGAGCTGTGCGCCGAGCAGCAGCGCCTCTTCATCGAGAAGCTCAGGCCGGCGCTGGCGGCCGAGGGCATCCATCTTCTCACCCCCGACGAGATCACCCCCGACGAGTGCGCCCACCTCCGCGACCACTTCGAGCAGCGGGTGTACCCGGTGCTCACCCCGCTTGCCGTCGATCCCGGACATCCCTTCCCGTTCATCTCGGACCTCTCGCTGAGCCTGGCTGTCCTGATGCGCGACCCGGTCGTCTCCGAGCAGCGCTTCGCCCGGGTCAAGGTCCCCGACACCCTCGACCGCTGGGTGGAGACCAGCGAGGGCTCTTGCCGGTTCGTGGCCCTCGAGGACGTGATCGCGGCCCATCTCGACAAGCTCTTCCCGGGCATGGAGGTGCTGGAGCACCACAGCTTCCGGGTCACCCGCAACGCCGACCTCACCCTCAACGACGAGGACGCCGACGACCTGCTGATCGCGGTGCAGATTGAGCTCCGCCGGCGCCGCTTCCAGTGGGCCGTCCGCCTCGAGGTGGCCGACACCATGTCGGACGAGGTGCTCGACCTGCTGCTGCGCGAGCTCAACCTGCGCGCCGACGCCCTGGTCCGGGTACGGGGTCCCATCGACCTGAGCGGCCTAAACGAGATCGCCGACCTGCCCCGGCCCGAGCTGACCTGGCCCTACTGGGGCGGCATCACCGAGCCGGAACTCGTGGCCGAGGACGGCCCGGCCGACTTCTTCAAGGTGCTGCGCTCCGGCGATCTGCTCGTGCACCATCCCTACTCGTCGTTCAGCAAGTCAGTGGGAGCGCTCATCCGCCAGGCCGCCAGGGATCCGGCGGTGCTGGCCATCAAGCTCACGCTGTACCGCACCTCCGGTGACAGCCCCATCATCGACGCTCTGGTGGCCGCGGCCGAGAGGGGCAAGCAGGTGGCGGTGCTGGTGGAGTTGAAGGCCCGCTTCGACGAGGCCCAGAACATCGGCTGGGCCAAGCGGCTGGAGCAGGCCGGCGCCCACGTGGCCTACGGCCTGGTCGGCCTCAAGATCCATGCCAAGATCGCCATGATCGTGCGGGAGGAGCCCGACGGCATCCGCCGCTACTGCCACATCGGCACCGGCAACTACAACCACCGCAC